>JBILEG010000104.1:0-9228 GCA_044352225.1 Pseudomonadales bacterium
ACGATCAGCCCCTCGAAGCCCAACTGCCCGCGCAACACGCCCGTCAGCACCGCAGACGAGAGCGTCGCCGGATGCACGGGGTCCAGCGCGGCGTTGAAGACGTGCGCGCTCATCACGGCATCGCAGGCGCCGGCCTCGATCATGCGGCGGAACGGCAGCAACTCCCTCTCCGACCACGTGGCCGTCACGTCCACAAAACCCGCGTGCGTGTCACCCGCCGCGCTGCCGTGCCCGGGAAAATGCTTCGCGCAACACATCACGCCGCGCGCCCGGTGTGCCTCGGCATAGGCAATCGCGTGCCGCGCAACGGCCTCGGGGTCTGAAGAAAAACAGCGTTCGCGCGCACGGATGATCGGGTTGTCCCGGTTGGCATCCAGATCCACCACCGGCGCGAGGTTGAAGTTGATCCCCGCCGCCGCAAGCGTGTCGGCAATCGCCGACGCCGCCTCACGCGTGCCGTCCACGCCCTCGGCGCGGCCAAGCGCGGCATGGGAGACGGAAGCAGGAAAACCCCTCGCCTCTTTCAGCCGGTTCACCTGCCCGCCTTCCTGATCGATGGCCACGAGCAACGGGATGCGCGCAGCCGATCGCAACGCATCCACCAGCGCGCGCAGTTGCGCGGGCGATTCCACGTTGCGCAGCGTCAACGCGGGATCCGCCACATCGCGATCGAAGAGGATCACGCCGCCCACGCCGGTCACAGCGATGTCATCCAGCACGGCGCTGCAGTCGTCCGCGTGACACCCCCGGAAGCCCACGAGCAGCATCTGCGCGGCACGCTGGCGCAACGTGAGCGAATCAGGCGAAGGCATCATGGCGCGCAACTCCCGCAAGCAACCCGGTACTGGCCGGAACCGTAGACCAGAAGCGCGCAGCGGGCACCGGCACGCGGGCATTGACCATTACCCACAGTACATCTCAGCGCCGCCCCGTCACGCCCGCACCACCCTGCATCGTTTTCACGGAGGCAAACAGCAGCCCCCTGAAGTCCCCGTCGGTGCGTCGCGGCGTGGTGCGGCCCACCGGGTTCATCTGCGTCATCAGCACCGCCACCAGGCCCGTGCGCGGGCTTGCCACCCAATGCGTATCGAGGATGCCGCCCCAGGCGAAATCGCCGTCCATGTTCGCGTAGGGCGCCTGACGGAAATCGATCTGCGGCGCGACACCCAGCCCGTAGCCGAGCCCCTTGGAATCGTCACCCCAGTAGCGCGCCTGCGCGTCGTCGGCGACCTGGTTGCTGGTCATCAGCTCCACCGTGACGGGCGAGAGATACTGCCGGCCGTCCAGCGTGCCGCCATTGGCCAGCATCTGCGCGAAACGCAGGTAATCACCGGCCGTGGAGATCAGGCCGCCACCACCGGAAATGAAGGCCGGCGCTTGCGTGGGTACGCCGATAGGGCCGAAGTCACCGGGCACCAGCACGCCGTGCTCGTCGTGTTTGTAGACCTTCGCCACCAGCGGCTGCGCCTCGGCCGGCACGAAGAAACCCGTGTGCGTCATCTGCAGCGGATCGAAGATGCGCTGCTGCAGGAAATGGTCGAACGGCATGCCGGACACCACCTCGACCAGGCGGCCGAGCACATCGTTCGCCACGCTGTAGCGCCAGGCCTCGCCCGGGTGCGTGTAGAGCGGAAGTTTCGCCACGTCTTTCACTTTTTTCGCGAGCGTCTCGTCGGCGGCAAGGCTGAGACCGCTCCAGACCTCGGCATTCGGCGAGCCCTTGTCGAAGAGCCTGCCGTAGCCGAGCCCAGCGGTGTGCGTCAGCAGATGCCGGACGGTGATGGGGCGACGCGCGGGCTCGGTCTTGGGCTTGCCCTGCGCGTCGAGGCCGGCGAACACCACCGGATTCGCGAACTCGGGGAGGTATCGCTCGACCGGATCATCGAGCTGGATCTTCGCCTCCTCGTAGAGCATCAATACGGCCGTGGCTGTCACCGGTTTGGTCATGCTCGCGATGCGAAAGCGCGTATCGAGCGTCATGGGGATTTTCTGCTCGCGGTCACGCATGCCCACGGCAGCCGAATACGCGAGCTTGCCGTCGCGCGCCACCATGATCACGTAGCCGGCTGCCACGTCGCGCGCGGCCTGCTCGCCGAAGTAACTGCCCATGTACGCGAGACGCTCGGCAGAGAGCCCCAGGGATTCCGGCCGCGCCACGGGCAGGGGTGCCTCGGGCGTGGGCGTGCGGGCCGCGAGCAGCGGACTCAGCGTGAGCAGCGAAACGGCCAGCAAAGCGCGGAAACAACGCATCGGGGAAGTGTGTGCCATGAGTATTCCGGGGTTCGGGAAGGGGCTGCAGAAACAGGCGCAGAGGCTACCCATGCCGCTTCGGCGCAGACAAGGCCGCCGAGAGGGCTTTTGCCCGCGACAATCCACCACCCCGCTGAAGGCGTATCCTTCACGCGCCACGGCCGACCCGTGCACAGCTTCGCGGCCCGCGCTCCCACCACAACAAAAGGGCCCACCATGTGGCTTCTCCTCCGACTCCAGATCTGCGTGTTGCTCCTTGCCGCCTCGGAGTTCGCCATGGCCGTGGCTGAACCTCCGTTCGCGGTATCGATCAGCGACGCCCCCTTCGAAGTCCGTGACTACCCCGGCTTCATCGTGGCCGAGACCTGGGTCGAGGGAGACTTCGATGCCGCCGGGCGCGCGGGATTCCGCCGCATCGCGAACTACATCTTCGGCGACAACATCGCGCAGGGCGGCGCCTCGGCAAAGATCGCGATGACAGCACCCGTGACCATGGAACCGGCAAGCGAGAAAATCGCCATGACGGCACCCGTGACCATGGAGCCGGAAGGTCAACGCTGGCGCGTGCACTTCGTGATGCCGGCGGGCTACACGCTGGCCACGCTGCCGAAGCCTAAAGACCCGCGCATCACCCTGCGCGAAGTGCCCGCGCACCGCATGGCGGTGGTGCGCTTCAGCGGCCTCACCACACAGAAAAGCATGAGCGCGCAAACCGCGAAGCTGCAGGCGTGGATACAGGCGAAGGGGCTGCGCCCGACGGCCACCCCGCAGGTCGCCCGCTACAACGATCCGTTCACTCTGCCGTGGAATCGCCGTAACGAAATCATGGTGCGCGTGGACTGAGCCGCGGACTTGAGCCTTCCGGGCCGCCCCACTAAGGTGTGGCGCGACCCGGTCACCCGCCGCTCCGAGGAGCCCCCATGCGCAACGCCACGCTCCCCATCACCCTGATCCTGATCGGCGTCGTCTGGCTGCTGGTGCACTTCAAGCTGTTCCCGGACCGCAACTGGCTGATCGCGGTGGGTCTGATCGCGGGAGGTATCTCGGTGCTGGTCTGCGATGGCATCACCAAGTCCTCGGTGGTGACGGGCCCGATGATGATGGCGACCGGCTCGGCGTGGTGGCTGCACAACGACAGCGACCTGGGCTGGACCGTGTTGCTGCCTTCGCTACTGATCTGCCTGGGTGTGCTGATGCTGGTGGCCAGGCTCGATGCCGTGCCCGAGCAGCGCCCGGGCAAGGCCATCAAACCCTGAGGAAGATCAGCGCACGCGGTGCCTGCTGCGCGCGCCCCAGGCCGTGATCGCGTCCTGCACCGCCTGCAGCTGCATGGGCTTGGGGATGTAGTCGTTCATGCCGGCGTCGAGGCAGCGCTCACGGTCGCCCTGCATGGCATCGGCTGTCATCGCGATGACCCACGGCACAGCAGTACCCGCGCCACGACGACGGATCTCGCGGGTGGCCTCGAGCCCGTCCATCTGCGGCATGTGGATGTCCATGAAAACGATGTCGTAGGGCTGGCGCTCCAGCGCCTGCAACGCGGCAACACCGTTGCCGGCCAGATCCGCCGCATAGCCCATGCGTTCCAGCACCTTCAGCGCGAGCTTCTGGTTGATGGTGTTGTCTTCGGCCAGCAGGATGCGCGCCGGCAGGCGTGCGGCCATGCCGCGATCGAGGCCCGCCGTGACCGGCGGCGCCACGGCCGTCCGGGTCTCGGCGCCGTCCGTGCAGGCCTCGGCGCGTACGCTGAAGTGGAACGTTGTGCCACGGCCGGGCGCGCTGCGCACACCGATCTCGCCGCCCATCAGTTCCACCAGCCGCTTGCAGATCACGAGGCCCAGCCCGGTGCCGCCGTAGCGGCGCGTCATCGACGGGTCCACCTGCGAGAAGGGCGCGAAGAGTCTGGCGATGCCTGCCTCGGAAATGCCGATGCCCGTGTCGCTCACCTCCACCCGCAGCGTGCCCGGCGTCACGGCGCTGATATAAACGCGCACCTCGCCCGCATCCGTGAACTTCACGGCATTGTCCAGCAGGTTGAGCAGCACCTGCCGCAGCCGCATGGCATCGCCCAGCACACGCCGCGGTACCGCGGCATCGTACTGGCTGCGCAGCTTCAGCCCCTTCGCAGAGGCGCGGGCAATCACCATCTCGATCGCGTCATCGACCACACGACGCGGCTCGAGCGGCGCCTGTTCTATCGCCATCTGGCCGGCATCGATGCGGGAGAAATCGAGGATGTCGTTGATGACCGCGAGCAGCGCATCCCCGCTCAGGCGGATGGTCTCGAGATAGTCACGCTGCTCGGCGTCGAGTTCGGTGCCCAGCATCAGCGCCGTCATGCCGATCACGCCGTTCATGGGCGTGCGCAGTTCGTGGCTCATCATGGCCAGGAATTCCGAGCGTGCCCGCGCGGCCGCAGTGGCAAGCTCGCGCTCGGTCTCGGCGCGGCGGCGCTCGGCGTGCTCGCGCTCCACCTGCCGGCGCGTCAGCACCAGATCCTTGCGCAACTCCATCTGCGCGATGATCTGGCGGCCGATGACGGCGAGCGCATCGCGCTGGTGCTCGTCGAGTTCGCGCGGCACGCGGTCGATGGCGCAGATCGCGCCAAGCGGGTACCCCGTTGGCGTGACCAGCGGTGCGCCCGCGTAGAAGCGCAGGTGAAAGTCGCCCGTGACCAGAGGGTTGTCGGCGAAGCGGGGATCCCGGGTAGCGTCCGGAACCGTGAGCATCTGGCCGGGATCCAGGATGGCATGCGCGCAGAACGAGGCTTCACGCGGCGTGGATTCCGCCTCCAGCCCCACGCGTGACTTGAACCATTGCCGGTCCTCGTCGACCAGGCTGACCAGCACGATCGGAACGCCGCAGATCTGTGCGGCCAGGCGCGTCAGTTCGTCGAAGGCTTCTTCGGGGGCGGTGTCGAGGATGTCGTAAGCGCGGAGTGCCTCGAGGCGTTCGGTCTCGTCGGCCGGAAGTGCTGCTGCGGGCATGAACCGTCCTACGGGGCCATCGTGGGCATGCACACGCCGTCGAGTTCCAGCACGTGCGTGAGGCGCCCCAACGCCATCCACGAACCGATACTGAAGGTCGCGTCGACGATCTCGGCATCGCTGAAGTGCGCGTGCATCTTCGTCCAGAAGGCCTCGTCGTGATCCATGGACTGCGGCGCGCTGCCCAGCCGGTCTGCGTACTCGATCACCAGGCGCTCGCGCTCGCTGAAGCCCGCCCAAGTACGCCAGTTCTCGACCTGCGCATAGAACTCCTCGTCGGGCGCCGGATCCCCGCGCTCGCTCACGGCCTTGGCAGGGTTGCCGCCCGAGCGTTCAAGGTGGCCCGCCAGGTCCCGCTTGGCGCGCATGCCGAGGCAGAGTTTGCAGCCGTTGATCTGCGCGGTGCGCATGCGGCCGGCTTCCATCTCGCGGTGAGATAACAGCGAATTCTCGTAAACGGCACGGCTGAACGCACCGGCCGCCGCACCGATCTCGGGGACCATGCCCCACACATGGCTCGAGGGATCTGCAGCGAATTCGTCAGGGACGTGGACTCTTGGCATTGTCTTGCTCCTTGGGGTGAACGCTGCCTGCCCGCCGAGTGAAGTAGGTGCAGCCGGTGGTCGCGCTGATCGTGGCGGGACCCTACTTCTCTCCCTCGAGATACCGCGCCAGTTCCGCATGGAAGTGACGCAGCCTCTGCTCCTGCTCGCTCCAGAGCTGGTGCTTGAAGCCCCGCGAGCGCATGCCCCGCTGCACCACCGGCAACAACTCGGAATCCTGCCCGAGCACCAGACCCAGATTTCCGTCCTGTCCCAGCGTGTACACCTCGCAGAGGGGCCGCGTGCGGCCGCTGGTGTCGGTGCCCTCCGGGAGGCCCATCCAGTCCGGCACCTTGTAGTCCGGGTGGTCGCAAGGCGCCACCAGGGTCATGGTGTCGTACCAGAAGCGCTCCGGGTCGGTCTCGTGGGGGAGGAAGCGCATGAGAAAGGCGCCCTCCGGGTGACATCCGATCTGCACGTTCGGGAAGATCCCCGTGGCCCAACTGTCGGTGAGCTGACCATCCACAAAGCCGCTGTAATCCATGCCCAGACGCGAAGCCCGCTCCCGCTTGGCCTGCTGTATGGCTGGCCGCACCTCGCGGGCCCGGCCCTCGAAATCGGCGGGATCAAGACCCACATCGGCCAGCATCATGCGCAGGCCCTCGTTCAGTGTGTCCTGGTCTGCGATTCGCGGCGTCATCTGCCCGATGGGCACGATCATGCGGCTCGCGCCATTCGCGTACAGATCGCACTGCACCTTGAGATCGGCCATCACGCCGCGCGTCTCGGGGTGCACGGAATGCAGGTGATAGGTTTCGTAGAAGGCCTCGACGCCCACTTTCCAATTCGCAGCCCACTCGGTGCGCACGTGGCGCACGACTTTCATCTGGTCGATGCGGTAGCCCTCGAGGTAACCCTTCGGCAGGCCGAGCCACTCCACCAGCGGCGGCGGGTTCTCGCGCATCGAGACAAAGACGATGCCGGCGTGTTCCTCGCAGGCCACGGCGGTGAGACCCGGTTCGTGACAGATCACTTCCTCGCGGAAGGTCTCGCGGTCGGTGATGGCAAGCAGCTTGCCCTCGAGATCGAACTTCCAGCTGTGGAAGGGGCAGATGAAACGCGCGCGGCTGCCACGCTCGGCGCGCACGAGGCGGCTGCCGCGGTGCGGGCAGACGTTGTAGTGGGCTTTGAGGCCGTTCGCGGTGCGGGCCACGATGATCGACTCGGAGCCGATGTCGAAGAGGAAGTAATCCCCCACGTCGGGCGCGTCGCTGCTGACGCCCGCGATCAGCCAGGCGCGCGGCCAGAGTCGCTCCCACTCCTGCTGCATGGCCTCGCGGCTGAAGTAACAGTCCTTGCCGCGCACGCCCGTGCCGTTGTCGATGTAGGGCTGCTTGGCCTCCAGCGAGTCAGCCGGGGCCAGCGGGTTCACGACGATGCCGGTCTCGTAGTCGAACTTCATGGGGTTACTCCGTGTGGCTGCGCCGGTGTATCAGGTGTGGAGGACAGCAACCGCGGTGCCCGGCGCGAGCACCTCGCCATTCTGATTGACGATGGTCACGGCGATCGTGACCTCGCCCGTCTCTGTATTCACCGACTGCACCGTGCCGGTGGAGCGCAGCGTGTCGCCCACGTAGGCGGCGCGGCGGTTGGAATAGGCCATGCTGCGCAGGCGCCCGCGGCTGCCCAGCCAATCGGTGACGCACTGGTGCAGCCAGTCTCCCAGTTGCGGGCCGGCCATGACCAGCGCGGGGTAGCCCTCGGCCTCACGGGCGTAGGGGTAGTCGAAGTGGATGCGGTGCGAGTTCCAGAGCACGGCGTTGTACTGGAACAGATGCACCGTGTCGGCATGGAACTCCCGCTCGGGCAGCGTCTGACCGGGCGCGAGGGAGGCGATATCGGGATGTGCCGGCGTGCTCATCGCAGGATCCTCGTGGTCTTTTCCGTGACCACCGGCTCGCCGCGCTCGTTCACCACGCGCATCAGGATCTCGTAGAAGATCAGCGGGCCCGAAGAGCCCTCTTTCTGGTAGATGGCGCAGAGCTCGCGCGTGGCCTGCAGCACATCACCGGGGTGGATGCTGCGGTGGTAGTCGATGTGCAGTCCGCCGGCCATGGCGCGTTTGAGCGGAAACTCCGGTAGCAGCGGGTCGATGGCAACGCCGTCCGGGCTCAGCTGGTCGTTCTCCGGGACGGGCCAGAAGAGCGCCAGATAGAACATGGGCGGTGCTTCGTCACCGTCCAGAAAGCGGCGCTCGCGCTGCTGCGTGGCGATGGCGTATTTGCGGATGTCCTTGCGGGTCACCAGTTCCAGGCGCGGCGGCGAGGTCTTGCCGATATTGGCGAGGAGTTCGGGCGAGAGCAGGCCAGACATCTCAACTGCCTCCGTAGAGCTTGCGCAGTTCGCGCTTCAGGATCTTGCCGGTGGGCGCCTTGGGCAGGCTCTCGACGAAGGACACGGATTTCGGCTTCTGGTAGGAGGCGAGGTGGCGCTTCGCCTCGTCGATGATCTCCTGCTCGGTGGCGCTCATGCCGGGCTTCAGCACCACCACGGCTTTCACGCTCTCGCCCCACTCCGGGTCAGGGATGCCGATGACGGCGGACTCCAGTACGGCCGGGTGGCGGTGGATGGCGTTCTCGACCTGCGTGGAATAGATGTTCTCGCCGCCGGAGATGATCATGTCCTTGGCGCGATCGACGATGTAGACGTAGCCCTCGGTGTCCCAGTAGGCCACATCACCCGTCCACATCCAGCCGTCGCGGATCGTCTGCGCGGTGAGATCAGGGCGGCGCCAGTAGCCGAGCATGTTCGCCTCGGAGCGCACCACGATCTCGCCGGTGGTCTTGCCGTCGCGCGGAACGGGGCGACCGTTCGCATCCAGCAGTTGCACACGTGTGACGAAGCCCTCGCGCCCGCAGGAGCGCAGGCGCTCGGGGCGATCACCACGCACGGCGCCCGCGTGGTCTTCCTGCGAGAGGAAGGTCATGGTCATGCCTTCGGTCTGGCCATAGCCCTGGATCAGCGTGCAGGGAAAGGCCTCGAGTGCCGCGCGCACCACCGAGGCCGGCATGGGCCCGCCGCCGTACTGGATGTTGCGCAGGCTCTTCAGATTGTAGGAGCCGAAGTTCTCGACGGCCATCATCCAGTTCAGCATCGTGGTGATGCCGAGGAAAGCCGAGACTTTCTCTTCCTGGATGAGTTCCAGCGCCTGGCGCGCCTCGAAATTCACCAGCACCACGGGGCAGCCGTGGGCCATGTAGTTGATCGCGAGACCCACGGGGATGTGGAACATCTGCCCGGTGAGCATGTAGACGTCGGTGGGTACCACGCGCTCGGCAACCGTCTGGTTCAGCATCCCCATGTACAGGCTGTGGTGCGAATGCAGCGCGCCCTTGGACTCGCCCGTGGTACCACCGGTGTACAGGATGAGCATCGGGTCGTGGCCGCCC
>JBILEG010000108.1:0-9081 GCA_044352225.1 Pseudomonadales bacterium
TACTTCGAACCCCGCTGGAGGGATTCCTGATCAGCGAGATCAGGCACGAAGTGGTCGCAATCGATGGTGCCGCAGGACTTCTCTGCCTCCGCACCCACTGCCTTCAGCGGCAGCACCACAAGCAGCGCGATCACCAGAAGCACACCCATTGACTTCCAGAAGCCCATGCCCCCGTCCATCGTCACGCGTGCAGGTTCAGGCTTAGTTTTCTCCATGGCCGTGTAGAACGGCATCAGCAGGAAGAACGCGAAGTACAGCAGCGTGCAAAACTGGGCCAGAGCCGTGCGCTCCGGCGTGGGAGGCTTCACACCCAGTACGCCCAAGATCACGAACGATGCAACGAGTACCACGATCGCGATGCGGCTGACGACCCCCTTGTACCGGATCGACTTGACCGGGCTGCGATCGAGCCAGGGAAGCACGAACAGGATCGCAATGGCCGATGCCATCGTGAGGAATCCAAGGAACTTGGCAGTGAACGGACCTATGTCCACAGTGACGGCACGAAGCATCGAGTAGAAGGGCGTGTAGTACCAGACCGGTGCGATATGCAGCGGCGTCTTCAGGCCGTTCGCCTCCTCGAAGTTGGCGTGCTCGAGGAAAAACCCGCCCATTTCGGGCATGAAGAAGATGATCGCGCAGAAGACGAAGAGGAACACCGAGATCCCTACAAGGTCATGCACCGTGTAGTAGGGGTGGAACGCAACCCCATCGAGGGGGACGCCGTTGGCATCCTTCTTCTTCTTGATTTCGACGCCATCGGGGTTGTTGGAGCCGACTTCGTGCAGCGCTAGCAGGTGAAGCACGACCAAACCGAGAAGGATCAGCGGCAGTGCCACCACATGCAGTGCGAAGAACCGGTTCAGGGTGATGCCGGAAATGAGGTAGTCCCCACGAATCCACTGCACGATGTCTTCACCCACGACGGGGATAGCGCCGAACAGCGAGATGATCACCTGTGCGCCCCAGTAGGACATCTGACCCCATGGCAACACGTACCCGAGAAAACCCTCGGCCATCAACGTCAGGTAGATGGCCATGCCGAAGACCCAGATAAGCTCACGGGGCTTCCGATAGGAGCCATAGAGCAGACCACGGAACATATGCAGGTACACGACGAGAAAGAACGCCGACGCTCCCGTCGAGTGCATGTAACGGATGAGCCACCCGTAATCCACATCGCGCATGATGTACTCGACGGACGCGAATGCCCGCTCAGCAGAGGGCTCGAAGCTCATGGTGAGCCAGATACCCGTCAGCAGCTGGTTGACCAGCACAAGCAGGGACAGGACGCCGAAGAAGTACCAGATGTTGAAGTTCTTGGGCGCGTAGTACTTGCCCATATGGGTGTTCCACGCGCGCATGATCGGGAGGCGCGCATCCACCCAGTCCCGGAGTGCGATAAGCCTGCTCATCACGCGGCCTCCTTGTCTACACCGATGACGAGAACGCTCTCACCTTCGTAGGAATGTGGCGGAACCTCGAGGTTATAGGGCGCAGGAACACCCAGCATGACGCGACCAGCGAGATCGAACTTGGAACCGTGACAAGGGCAGAAGAATCCGCCTTTCCATGCCGCACCGCCGAGATCAGCTGCACCCACTTCGGGCCGATACTTGGGAGCACAGCCAAGATGCGTGCAGAGACCGAGAAGAACGAGGATTTCTGCCTTTATGGCGCGGTTCTGCTTGTCAACGTAGGAAGGCTGAACCGACTCTGCGGAGAGCGGATCGCGCAGTTGCTCATCCTGCCCGCTCAATTCCTGGATGGTCTCGGGTGTGCGTCGCACGACGTACACCGGCTTCCCCCGCCACTCGACGACGACCATCTGCCCGGGTTCAAGCTTACCGATGTCTGCCTTGACCGGTGCGCCAGCTGCCTTCGCCTTGGCGCTCGGGTTCCAGGACCCGAGAAACGGAGTGGCGACGCCAACGGCGCCTGCGGCGCCCACGACGGAAGTGGCGACGGTCAGGAACTGCCGCCTGCCCTTGTTCACGACTTGATTGCTCACTAAAGGAAATCTCCAGTCCGTATAGGGATCGGGCGCAGCCCGAGGATGCTGCTGGGAGCGCGGCGAATGCTAAAGAAATAACTACGTACTGACAAGAAAAACGGACTCCGCGCGGCACTCCCGACACCCTGAAACAGAACGCCCGACTCTCCTGTCGGAGAGTCGGGCGTCCGTAGAAAAGGCTCCGCGGGTAGCGGGCCGCGGGGAACTCAGCGCTTGGAGTACTGCGGACGCTTGCGAGCCTTGCGAAGACCCACTTTCTTGCGCTCGACCTCGCGCGCGTCGCGGGTCACATACCCTTCCTGACGGAGACGGCTCTTGAGGGTCTCGTCGTACTCGATCAGCGCGCGGGTGATCCCGTGGCGGATCGCGCCTGCCTGACCGAAGCTGCCGCCGCCAGCCACTGAGACATTGACGTCGAATTTCTCGCCCATGCCGACCAGTTCAAGCGGCTGGCGCACGATCATCCGCGCGACCTCCCGACCGAAATACTTCTCGAGCGGCTTGTGGTTGACGGAGATCGCTCCGCGGCCCTGCGTGAGGAATACGCGGGCAGTGGCGGTCTTGCGGCGACCGGTCCCGTAATACTGCGTGGCAGCCATGTGGTTTCCTTCAGATCTCGAGAGCTTGCGGCTGCTGTGCCGCATGCGGATGTTCGGCCCCGGAATACACCTTCAGTTTGCGCGCCATGGCGCGGCCGAGGGGATTCTTGGGAAGCATGCCCTTGACGGCGGTTTCGATGGCGCGGGTGGGTTCGCGGGCAACGAGTTTGTCGAAGCTGATGCTGCGCATCCCACCCGGGTGACCGGTATGGTGATGGTAGATCTTGTCCCGGGACTTGTTGCCGGTCACCTGAATCTTCCCGGCGTTGACCACGACGATGAAGTCGCCGGTATCGACGTGGGGGGTGAACTCGGGTTTGTGCTTGCCACGCAGACGCGAGGCGATTGCGGTAGCGACGCGGCCGAGGGTTTTGCCGCTCGCGTCGACGACGAACCACTGCTGTTCGACGTCACCTGGTTTTGCCGAGAAGGTCTTCATGTTTCCGAGCCAGCCTGAACTAGGGGGAGGACCCCGTAAAAGGGTGCGAATGGTACACCATGGTTTTTCCGAGCGGCAACCGAGCCCCGGGAAAATTCACGGTTCATGGCCGATGGGCCCGCGCAAGGTATTCGCGCGACTGCATCTCGATCAGGCGACTCGCCGTGCGCTGGAACTCGAAAGCGAGTCGCGTGCCGGTATACAGGCCCGCAGGCGGTGCCTCGGCTGAGATCACCAGCTTCACGCTGCGGTCATAGAACTCGTCCACCAGATTGACGAACCGCCTTGCCGCGTCATCACGCGCGCCGTCCATCACCGGCACGTCGGCCAGCAGCACCGTCGTGAACTCGCGGGCAAGCCATATGTAATCGTTCTGGCTGCGCGGACCGTCGCACAAATCGCGGAAATCGAACCAGGCTGCATTTTCGCCGAGTTTGCGGGCCCTGATACGGCGCCCCTCCACTTCCATGTCGACATTCTCCCGCGCGGCGTCGGGCGCCAGGCTCGCAAAGCTGCGCGCAAGGCTGCGGTCAGCATCGGCATCCAGAGGGGTATGGTAAAGCTCTGCCTGCTCGAGCAGGCGCAGGCGGTGATCGACGCCGCCGTCAACGTTCAGAACCCGGGTGTGTCGCTCGAGCAAGGCAATGGCCGGCAGGAAACGCTGGCGCTGCAGCCCGTCACGATAGAGATTGCAAGGCTCCACGTTCGAGGTGGCCACCAGGGTAACGCCGCGGGCGAACAACTCTTCGAGCAAGCCGGAGAGGAGCATGGCATCCGTGATATCGGACACAAAAAACTCGTCGAAGCACAGCACATGCGCGCTCTGGGCGATGCGCTCCCCGACGATTTTCAGCGGGTTCTTCTGACCGGTGAGCCCCCGCAATTCCTGATGTACCTGCTGCATGAACCTGTGGAAATGCGTCCGTTGTCGGGCAGCGAACGGCAGGCTGTCGTAGAACAAGTCCATGAGATGGGTCTTGCCTCGACCCACGCCGCCCCAGAGATAGAGCCCGCGCACGGGCGTTCTCCCGCCGCTGCGGTCACCCTTCAGTGCGGCAACAACGCTGCGCAGGGCGTTTGGCTCTTTGCGCTCGGCAAGCCGGCCCCAGAGATCCTGAAGCTCGAGGACCGCTTTCTCCTGCGCAAGATCATGTACAAAGCCCGGCCTCTCGAGCTCCGCCCGGTAGCGTTCGAGAGGGCCTGTGGGCATGAAGGGGGTCCAACCTGAAAGGCGCGAGACTGTAGCGAGCGGCCACGCGCCGTCGCAACCGCAATTTGCCGCAGCCCTACCGCGGTTAGCGAGGCCGCGACGCGAGTGGTTATACTCGCCCTGACAAACGTCGAGGGTACGCCGGTGTTCAGTGCGTCCGCTTTCTGGCTAACCGCCGTCGGCTGCCTGCTCGCAGGTGGCGCCGTCGGCTGGCTGCTGCGCATCTTCCTGGATCCTTCAGAGCAGAAACTCCGGGACGCCGAGACGCGGCTCCGGGCCAGTGAAGCGGCGCTGGACGACTATCGAAAGCAAGTAACAGAGCACTTCCGCGGCACGGCAGACCGCGTCAACAGGCTGACCGAAGACTATCGGGACCTGCACGCGCATCTGGCGCAAGGCGCGATGGGCCTGTGCACCCCGTCGACCAGCGAAGCGCCCCTCCTCACCAGCCTCTCCGGATCAGGCTCGCGCCTCGTATCGGGAGCCAACATCAACCCGCCTCTCGATTACGCACCGCCCGCAGACGGCGGCGCGCAGGATGAGCTCGATCGCCCGAGAGACCTCTGATATGCGCTGGCAATGGCTGGGATGGCCGGTTGCGGCCGGCCTGCTGGCAGCATTGGTTGTCCTGCATTTCTCTCCGGCGCGTGACGCGCGAGAGCAGTCGGCTTCTGCTTCATCGTGGGCCAGCGCCGTCAGCCGCGCCTCACCGGCGGTGGTCAACATCTACACGAGCAAGGTGGTTCGGCGGCCCTATCACCCGCTGATGGACGACCCTTTCTACCAGCAGTTTTTCCGCCGCAGTCCAGCCCCGCAACGTGAGCGCATCGAGCGAAGCCTCGGCTCCGGTGTGATCATGTCCGCCGACGGCTACGTGCTCACCAACAACCACGTGATCGCCGGCGCCACGGAGATACTCGTCCTGCTGTCCGATGGCCGGGAATCCCTCGCTGCGGTCATCGGCTCGGATCCCGGCACGGACCTCGCCGTGCTTCGCATAGAACTGCCAGACCTCAAACCCATCACGGTAGGCAACCCTTCCACCGCCCAGGTCGGAGATGTCGTGCTCGCCATCGGCAATCCGTACGGATTCGAACAGAGCGTCTCGCAGGGAATCGTCAGCGCAGTGGGGCGTTTCGGATTGCAACTGAACGCCTATGAGAACTTCATTCAGACCGACGCAGCCATCAATCCCGGGAATTCGGGCGGTGCGCTGATCGATGCCAGCGGCAACCTCCTCGGGATCAACACGGCGATCTACTCCCGCTCGGGTGGCTCACAGGGCATCGGGCTCGCCATTCCCGCAGACTCCGCCGCCAAAGTGCTCCAGGACATCGTGCAGCATGGCGAGGTCATCCGGGGATGGCTGGGAGTTTCGGTGCAGGGCATGCCGGCGCGCGTCCAACTGAACGAAGGGGAGCGCAGCGGTCTCGTGGTGAGCGACGTGGACGCAGGCAGCCCGGCATCCCAAGCGGGCTTGCAGCCCGGAGACCTGCTGATCGCCATCAACGGCCAGTCGGCAGACCAGGGCAGAAGCACGATGCTCCGCATCGGCCTGATGGCACCGGGTGATGCATTCAGCCTGGATGTGCTGCGTGGCGAAAAGCGGTTGAAGCTCGACGGCGTGGTGGGCCAGCGCCCCTCCCACTGAGAGGCCAGGGTCAGCCCGTCGTTTCCCGCAAGCCCGCGTCGAGCGCGGCAAGCATCCTTGCATTTTCTTCGGCCGTGCCCACACCCAGTCGGAGACAACCGGCAAGGCGGGGATGACCGCCATCAAGGCACTTGATCAGGACGCCGTGGCGGATCATCGCGGCATGCACGTCTTTGGCGCGGCCGGCCAGCACGCGCACCAGAAGGAAGTTCGCCTCCCCCGGCCAGAGGTGAAGCCGGGGATCGCTGTCCAGGATTGATGCGAGCCGCGCACGTTCTGCCGCGATCAGCCGGGTCTGCTCACGCAGAACCGCGAAATTCTCCAGCGCGACCTCCGCCGCGATCTGGTGCAGCACGCCCACGTTATAGGGCAAACGCACCTTGTCGAACTCGCCTATCCACGCGGGATCGCCCACCAGGAAGCCGAGTCTGAGACCTGCCAGGCCAAGCTTGGACAGGGTGCGCATGATCACCAGATTCGGATGGCGCTCGAGCCAGTCGAGGTGATCGCGCGAACTGAAGGCCCAGTAGGCCTCATCGATCACCACGAGTGTGTCTCTGGCGGCATCGAGGACGCGCTCGAGCGCGCCCGCATCGAAGAGATTGCCGGTGGGGTTGTTGGGGCAGGCGAGGAACAGGAGCCGGGGGCGGTATCGTGCGATGGCGGCACACATGGCGCCGGCGTCGAGGTCGAAATCCTCGGCCAGTGGCACCTCGTCAAAGGGCAATCCTGCCCAGCCCGCGAGAACACGGAACATGACGAAAGTAGGCGAAGGCGCCATGACCCGCGCCCCGGGCGCAGCGAGCGCCGAGGTGAGTATCTGGATGATTTCGTCCGAGCCGTTGCCCGGCATGATGCTCCATCGCGCGGGAATGCCGAAGGCCTCGCGCAGGCGCTGCTGCACACCCGCCGCGCGCGGATCCGGATAGCGGTTCATCTGCGCATTGGCGAGACGTTCTGCAAGAACCCCACGCAACTCGGGCGGCCAACCGTAGGGGCTCTCCATCTGGTCGAGGCGGATGAGATCCCGCGCGTCCTGCACGTGGTAGGCGGACGCGGCGCGCACGTCCTCGCGCACGAGCAGATGCGCAAGGGATGCCGCTGCATCATTCATCAGCGGATCTCCCCGACACCGGGCCGGGCAGCGGCGGACTCCGCGTGGGCCTGGAGCCCCTCGGCCATCGCCAGTTCCCGCGAGATGGCACCAAGCACCGCCGCGCCCCGCGGGGAACAACCAATCAGCGAGCTGCGCTTCTGGAAGTCAGCAACGCCGAGCGGCGAGGAAAAGCGCGCCGTGCCGGAAGTGGGCAACACATGGCTGGGGCCGGCGCAGTAATCGCCGATGGCCTCTGCCGTGTGGCGACCGAGAAACACGGCGCCCGCATGGCGGATAGAGGACAGCAATGACTCGGGGTCGGCCACGGACAATTCGAGATGTTCAGGGGCGAGCCGGTTGCAGATCTCCGCTGCCTGCGCGAGGTCCCGCACCTGCACAAGCGCACCACGCGAGGCAAGCGAGGCCGCGATGATC
This sequence comes from Pseudomonadales bacterium, assembly GCA_044352225.1. Taxonomy (GTDB): domain Bacteria; phylum Pseudomonadota; class Gammaproteobacteria; order Pseudomonadales; family UBA5518; genus UBA5518. Next base: position 7,445 of record JBILEG010000108.1, read on the forward strand.
TCCCGCCGCTCCATGGTGGGCAGCAAGCGTTCGATGGACGCCAGAACAGCGTCGAGAAACGCGGCGTCGGGGCTGATCAGCACGGACTGTGCGTCCTCGTCGTGCTCGGCCTGCGAGAACAGGTCGAGCGCGATCCAGTCGGGGTCCGTCTGTCCGTCGCAGATCACGAGGATTTCGGAGGGCCCGGCAATCATGTCGATGCCTACCTGACCGAAAACCTGACGCTTGGCCTCCGCCACCCAGGCATTGCCAGGGCCGACAATCTTGTCGACGCGCGGCACCACCGTGGTACCGAAAGCCAAGGCTGCGACCGCCTGAGCCCCCCCCACGGTGAAGACGCGATCCACGCCGGCGATATGGGCCGCCGCAAGCACGGCATCGCTCAGTTCGCCGTCTGGCGCAGGAACGGTCATCACCAACTGGCCGACGCCCGCGACGCGCGCCGGAACGCAATTCATCAGGACGGAGGACGGATAACTCGCCTTGCCGCCCGGCACATACACCCCCGCGCTGTCGAGGGCCGTAACGCGCTGCCCGAGCAAGGTGCCGTCCTCGTCGAGATACTGCCAGGACGACTGACGCTGACGCAGGTGATAGGCCTCGATGCGGCGGGCAGCAGATTGCAGCGCCTCGCGCAGCGCGGGGGAGACGCGGGCGCAGGCCGCCTCCAGTTCGGCGGCAGGCACCTCGAGCGCAGACGCGTCCTGCACGGCGCGACGATCGAAGCGGTTCGTGTACTCGAGCAGCGCGGCATCACCGCGGGCACGGATGTCGGCGATCATGCCTGCCACGGTCTGGGCGATACCGCTGACGGCACCACCGGGCGCGGCCGCACGCAGCGCCTCGAAGTCGCGCTCGAAGCCCGCGTCACTGGCGTCCAGCCGGCGTATCACGTGGCGTTGCCCGTCACAGCGGCGAAGCGGGCCACCAGCGCTTTCAGCGGCTCGGGGCGCAATTTCATCGCGGCCTTGTTGACGATCAGGCGGGCGCTCACCTCGGCAATGGTCTCGAGCGCCTCGAGGCCGTTGGCGCGCAGTGTGTTTCCCGTATCGACGATGTCAACGATGCGTTCCGCCAACCCCAGCACCGGCGCGAGCTCCATGGCACCCGAGAGCTCGATGATGTCGGCCTGTATGCCTTTCGATGCATAGAATCGCCGCGCGATGTTGACGAATTTGGTGGCAACGCGGGCGCGGGGACCGGGTTCCGGGCTGCCCACGAGCCCGGCCGTCATCAGGCGACAGCGCGCGATGCCGAGATCCAGAAGCTCATACAAGCCGTCACTGCCCGCTTCCATCAGCACATCACGCCCCACCACGCCGGCGTCTGCGGCGCCGTGACGTACATACACCGGCACATCGGAACCGCGCAGCACCAGCAAGCGGATACCCGGATCGCTGGTGCGGAACACGAGCTTGCGGCTTTTTGACGGGTGCTCTTCCGGCACCACGCCGGCGCGCTCCAGCAGTGGCAGGCAGTCCTCGAGAATGCGGCCGCGGGTGAGGGCCAATGTCACGGGCGTGGCGTCACTCATGCCTTCACCCGGCGGATGTCTGCACCCAGCTGCGAGAATTTTTCCTCTATCCGCTCGTAGCCGCGATCCACGTGGTAGATGCGGTCGACTGCGGTCTCGCCAG
>JBILEG010000109.1:0-9067 GCA_044352225.1 Pseudomonadales bacterium
AGCATGACGAAGGCAGGCCACAGGTCCTGCTGGAGGCGATGGCGGCAGGCGTGCCGGTAGTGTGCTCGCGCATTCCCGCGCACGTGGACCTGCTGCAGTTGCTGGAGACGGGATCTCTGGTGTCGACCAGGGAGGAATTTCTCTCGGTGCTGGAACGCGCGGAAGAACAGAGGCTGCTCGCGATACGTGGGCGTGCCCGTGTCATGGCTGCTTTCGGTACGTGGGATGACTGCGCCGCGCGCTATGCGCGGATCTACGAAGACCTAGTTGCACAGCGGAGACCGGCGTGCGGATCCTGAGCACGGGCGTGACAGGCATCGCGCGCAGGGTTCCCGCAGAACACCCACCCACGAACGGATACGGCTCGCTGGTCTCGATCGATGCCCTGCGCCAACACACTGACCGCCTCACCTGGCAGTGGTGGAAAGCGCTGTCATGAGCGAGGCGCCGCGCCCCGTGGTGTCGGTGTGCATCGCCAACTACAACGGCGAGCATCTGCTGGATGCGTGTATCGGCTCCGTGCTGGCGCAGGAGAACGCGCCGCCTTTCGAGATCATCGTTCACGACGATGCCTCCACCGACCGCTCGCTCGAAGTACTCTCGCGATACCCCTCGGTGCGTGTGCTCGCCTTTGCCGAGAATGCGGGCTTCTGCATAAGCAACAACCGGATGGCGGCGGTAGCCAAAGGCGAACACCTTTTGCTCCTGAATAACGATGCAACGATCTCCCCTGACGCACTAGCTGCGCTTTGCGCACGGTCAGAAGCGTTGATGAACCACAGCATTCTTGGTTTGCCACAATACGACGACTCGGACGGCAGGCTGATCGACCGTGGCTGCTGGCTCGACTGGATGATGAATCCCGTGCCGCGCACCACAGACACCGACCCTGCTCCGGCAATGGTCGTCGGTGCATGCCTCTGGGTTCCGGTGCCTGTGTGGAACGCGACAGGCGGCTTTCCGGAATGGTTCGGAACCAACGCCGAAGACGTTTATCTGTGCTGTGCTGCGCGCTGGCTGGGCTTCGGCGTGGACGTGCTCCCGATGCCGGGATATCGGCACAAGGTAGGCCGCTCGCAGGGCGGCGGCAGGATCGGGGCCAATGGCCGGCTCGAAATGAGCGTACGCCGGCGCTACCTGAGCGAGCGCAACCGTGCGCTTCTGATGTGCATCTTCCAGCCGTGCTGGCTCTTGCCCGTTACCCTTCTCGCCAATGCGGGCATACTGCTGCTCGAAGCTGCAGTGCTGATGATCGCGCTTCGCCGACCAGCGCTGCCGTGGCAGGTGCATATCACGTCGCAGCGCGATGCATGGCGCCTGCGCGGCACTGCTTTCGCGCTACGCCGCAGGCTGGCGACACAACGGGCTGTGCGACTGCCGGAGTTCTTCCGGCCTTTCAGGCTGGTGCCGGCCAAACTGCAGCTGCTGCTGCGGCATGGCTTGCCCATCGATGCAAAATGATCCTCGGAGCACGGAGCAAACCATGGGGAAGGTAGCGCTGATCACCGGCATCACTGGGCAGGATGGCGCCTATCTGGCGGAACTCCTGCTCTCCAAAGGCTACACCGTGCACGGCATAAAGCGCCGCGCCTCTCTCTTCAACACGAGCCGGATAGACCACCTCTACCGCGACCCTCACGAGGAGGACGTCCGGCTTTTCCTGCACCACGGCGACCTGACCGATTCGCCCAACCTGACGCGGATCATCAAGGAGACGGCTCCCGACGAGATCTACAACCTCGCGGCACAGAGCCACGTCGCCGTGTCCTTCGAACAGGCCGAATACACGGCAAACGTCAACGCACTGGGCACCCTTCGCATTCTCGAAGCCATCCGTCTCCTGGGCATGCAGGAGAAAACGCGTTTCTATCAGGCTTCAACCTCAGAGCTCTTCGGAAATTCCGGCCTGCCCTCGCAGAACGAATCCACTCCGTTCTATCCACGCAGCCCCTACGGCGTGTCGAAGCTCTTCGCCTACTGGATAACCATCAATTACCGCGAGGCCTACGGGCTGTATGCCTGCAACGGAATTCTCTTCAACCACGAGTCACCATTGCGTGGCGAGAACTTCGTCACCCGGAAAATCACTCGCGCCCTCACCCGGATCAAGCTGGGGCTGCAGAAGATCCTGTACGTGGGCAACCTCGACGCAAGGCGCGACTGGGGTCATGCACGTGACTATGTCGAGATGCAGTGGCTGATGCTCCAGCAGGAAGCGCCGCGCGACTACGTCATCGCCACCGGAGAGCAGCATACGATCCGCGAATTCATCGACAGGTGTGCGCAGGAACTGGACATGCGGATCCGCTGGGAGGGCGAGGGGCTGCAGGAACGGGGAGTCGGCGCTGACGGCAAGATCATCGTGTCCGTGGACTCGAGATACTTCAGGCCAACCGAGGTCGACAGTCTGCTCGGCGACGCCACGCTGGCGCGCGCGGCCCTGGGATGGAAGCCGGGTATCACGTTCGGCGAACTGGTGAGCGAGATGGTTGCCATGGATCTGGTCCGTGCGGAGCGCGAGTCACTGGTGAAGCGGCACGGCTACGCAGATCCGCAATCTCCGGAATAGCGACGCCCGGATGCGAATGAATCTGGCGGCGGGGCTGCTCTGTTCAGGGCTGTCGGCGATCATCCAGTTCGCAACGGTCCGGTACTACCTCGGCGCGCTCGGCGCGGAAAGCTACGGGCTGCTCGGCATCCTGGCGCTGATGCAGGCGGGCTTCATGACCCTTGATCTCGGCTTCGGCGCTGCGGTGAGCAGGAAGCTCGCACAGATGCAGGCGAGCGGCGAGGACTCCCAGGCAGCGCGCAACCTCCTCCATACCGCAGGCTGGTTTTTCATGGCCGTGGCGATTTTTGCCGCGCTGGTCCTGCACGCAGTCTCGACTCCGCTCGCGGCCCTTTGGCTACGCAGCACACACATACCCGGCGCGGATCTCGGCCATGCGATCACCCTGATCGCGCTGGTCGCTGCAACGCGATTCCCCATGCTGCTGTTCCAGAACGCCCTCGCGGGGCTGCAAAAGATGTATGTCGCCAGCATCATCAATGTGCTGATGCTGGCGCTCACGCACGGGATCGGCTTCTGGCTCCTGATCGACCGCGGGAATGATGTGTTCAGCCTGCTTGCCTGGTTCGTGGCGGCGGGCTTGCTGCATTCCGTGGCGATGGGCGCAGCAGCAGCGTTTCATGCCGGAGGGCCTGCCCGCGGCCGCTTCGATACTGCCGCATTGGCACAGCTTCGCGATTTCGCATTGCCCATGGCAGGCGTCGCCGTGACGGGCGTACTGCTGCAGCAACTGGACAAGGTCGCGGCCTCGATGGCCCTGCCTCTGGCCGCATTTGCGGGCTACAGCGTCTGTGTGTCTCTGGTTGCCGTCATGCAGCTTGCTCTCGGGCCGCTGTTCAGCGCGTTCTATCCGCGGCTTTCACTCGCCTGTGCGGCCGGGGACACCGGGGCAGTCGTGGCCATCTTCGGCGGCGGTTCGCGGGTACTGATGTCACTCGTCACGCCGATTGCCGTCATGGGCGTGTTCCATGCACAGATGATCCTCGGCTGGTGGACCCACGATGCCGCCATGGCGGATCAGCTCGCGAGCACGATGGGGTGGATGCTGGTGGGCACCCTTCTCAACGGAGCCATGCATCTGCCACATGCGCTGCAACTGGCAAAGGGCCAGGCACGCGAGGTGCTGGAGTTGAATATCACCTTGTTCATCCTCAGCCTGCCGGCCTCGTTCCTGCTGGCTTTCCGCTACGGCGCTGACGGCGCGGCCGCGTCGTGGGCCTTGTTCAATTTCATGTACCTTGTGATCGGCACACGGGCCACTGCCATCGGGTCGCCAGAGATCAACGTGGTCACCTGGATATTCCGCGACATCCTGGCTCCAGCCACAGCCGCGGGCTGTATCAGCCTCGTGGTACTCAAGGCCACATCATGGCTGCTGACCGGCGCGGGGCCGGGGCTTGCGCTGCTCGCCGCTGCTGCGGGCGTGGGGGCGACAGGCTGTGCCTGCGCATGGCGGGAGTGGCATGCATCGGGCCTTTCCCGCAGCACCGCCATTGCCGCGACAAACAACGGAGTGCAACCGGCATGCTGAAGATTCTCCAACGCCGCGACCAGATCAGGAGCGGCCGCCGGAAGCTCGAGGAAAACGGGGTCTCATGCGTCCCCGGAATGCTCGAGCGTCTGCGACGGCGCCTCTCCCGGTCACCGGCTCCGGCCGTAGGGGACCCGCTGAAAAGCTGGGACGTGTGGCTCAGCTACGACTTCATCCGCAGCCGCAATGACAGTTCGATCTGCGTAACAGACCTGGGCACATTCTCCAGCGAAATCCTTCCCGCTCTGTGGCGCGGCGGGTTCCGGCACCTCGCGGGGCTGGACCTCAATCCCCGTCTCCAGGAAATGCCTTTCTCTGCCCATATCGATTACAGGACGGAGAATTTCCTCGCGAGCAGTCTCGGTGACGCAAGCGCGGACATCGTCACCGCCATTTCGGTGATCGAGCACGGCTTCGAGCCGGAGGCCTTGCTGCGGGAGGTCGCCCGCCTGCTGCGCCCGGGCGGTTGTTTCCTGGCATCCTTCGACTACTGGCCCGAAAAGATCGATACAGCGGCGCACAGGATTTTCGGCATGAGCTGGGACATCCTTTCGCGCGCGCAGGTCGAAGACCTCGTCTCCGCGGCAGCGCGCCACGGCCTGCAGCCGCTTGGCGACATGGATTTCCGCGTCGGGGAAAAAGTCATCCGCTATGACGGCTTCGCCTACACCTTCGCCTGGCTCGCGCTGCGCAAGGTCACCACAACACCCGCCGCTGCCACGTGAAACAAAACGCCTCTTCCGCGCAGCCCTCGCGCCTGCGACTCCTGCTGGTGAGCGGCTCCTATCCGCCCATGCGGTGTGGCGTCGGCAGCTACACCGCACGCCTGCTCGCCGCCCTGGCAGCGCGCGACGACATGGACATCACTTTTCTCGGTGATGTGCGTGCCGCAGACGCCAAACTGCCCCCGGGCGTGAACGGATGCTTCGGGATATCACGCTGGTCCCTGCGGGAATTGCCCGTCGCGCGGCGGCTCATCGCTTCAGCAGACGTGGTCCACATACAGTTCCCGACGCAGGGTTACGGGGACGGGCTGCTGCCCATGGCTTTGCCCCTGCTCAGCACGCTGCTGCGGACTCCCTGCGTGCAGACGCTGCACGAACCACGGCTCGGGCCATGGGACATCATGCTCGGCCTCGGCCGGGCAGCCTGCATCACACCGCGACCGGATATCCGTCGGAAAATGGATTTCGTGCGGCGGCAGATGTCTAGGCGCGCTGACATACACGTTATCGGCAATGCTTCCCTGCTGCCCGCGGTTCAACTCGGCGTGGAGGAGCGGCAGCAAGTTCGTGCGCAGCATGTTCCCGAGGGGAGTTTGCTGCTGTTGTTCTTCGGCTTCCTCTCGCCGGCAAAGGGCTGCGAGGCGCTGCTCGGGATCGCAGCAGCCAGGCCTGACATCCACGTGGTGATCGCAGGTGCCATCAACCCTGACAGCCCCTATCATCGGGGGCTGCTCGACCGCATCCGGGCCGACGGCCTGCAGGACCGCATCCACATGCCCGGCTATCTCGACGACGCGACATTGTCACGACTCATCGCAGCCACGGATGCCGTCGTGCTGCCGTTCACCACCGGCAGCGGCGAGTGGAACACGTCCCTGCAGGCCGCGCGCGCCCAAGGCAGTTTCGTGGTGACGACCAGCCGGGATCACAGCGGTTACATCGAGGAAGAAAACACATTCTTCGCTCCGCCGGGCGATGTTCAGGCAATGCTTGCAGGCATAGGCAAGCATGCCGGAACCAGTCTGCCGACGCGGGACATCGACGCGGACTGGGAACGGATCGCCAATTGCCACGTCGAGATCTACCGGAGCGTGGTGTCGGGATGATCGAACTGTCCGTTTGCATACCCACCTACAACTTCGGGCGCTTCATCGGCGAGACACTGGCCGCGCTGGAGACGCAACTCGATGGCAGCACCGAAATCGTGGTCTATGACGGCGGCTCCACCGACGACACGGCCGAGGTGGTCGGGCACTTCAGCCGGCGACACCCGAACATCCGCTACCACCGCGCCGAGGCGCGCGGGGGAATAGATAACGACATCGAGGCGCTGCTCAGGCTCGCCCGCGGCTCGTACTGCTGGCTTGTATCAGCAGACGACATTCCGGTTCCTGACGCTCTTGCGCTCATCCGGAAAGAGCTGCAGGGCGAGCGCGACATCTATCTGCTGGAGCACACAGCCTGCGACATAGACATGCGCTTGCTGGGGCTCTATCCGCTGTTCAGCGATATCCGGGGCCCGGCAGACTTCGACTTCAGCTCCACACCTCAGCGGCTGGGATATTTCGCTTCGGCGAGAACCACCGAACCGTTTTTCAGTTTTCTTTCCACCGCCGTCTTCAAGAGGCGGCTCTGGGACGAACGGAAAGTGGCCGAGAGTATCCGCGGAACCTGCTGGATAGTGGCGGGCCACCTGCTCGGCGCGCTGAGAGACGGATGCAGCGCGAGATACACCGGGCATTGCGCGATCCACAAGCGCGGCGACAACGACTCCTTCATGGATCAGGGAATCGTCAACCGCTACCGGATTGCCATCGAGGGGTTCAGGCATGTGGGCGAGACCGTATTCGGCGCAGGCTCGGCTGAAGCAGCTCATATCCGCCGCGTGCTCCGCGCCGAACTGCGAATGCGACACCTGCTCCAGGCCCGCCTCCAGGCGCTGCGCAATCCGCAGCGCGAAAGCCTTCCACTGCTCGAGCGCCTGGTACGCATGCACTTCGGCGACGGCACGACGGCGGGCAGCCTGCGCATATTTGCTGCGCTGCACACGCCACGCAGTGTGCTCGAACTGATGTCCCTCGTCAGGGGGCCACGGCGCCTGTGGCGTCGCCTGACGATCGCGCTGAACCGGATCCGCCACCCTGGCGACAGGGCGGTTCCGTGAACATGGCAACCGGCGGCGCTGCACCGCCGCTTTCGTTGTGCGTGGCGACACGCAACCGCTGCGCCACGCTTATGGAATTGCTCGGACAGATCCTGCTGGACCCCGAGATGCCGATCGAAGTGGTGGTGGTGGACGGCGCCTCGACTGACGAAACGGAACTGCACTGCGCAGCGCTGGCGCGCAAGGAGCCGCGATTCCGCTACATCCGGGAAGTGACGAATTCGGGGCTGGACAGGGCCTATGACACCGCAGTGCTCACCGCGCGCGGAACCTACTGCTGGCTCTTCACCGACGACGACAGGCTCGAAGCCGACGCCCTGCCAACGGTGCTCGAGGCCTTGAAGCGCGAACCGGCCGCGATTCTCGTCAACGCATCCATCCACGACGCCACCTTCAGCCACCTGCTGAATCCTTCCCGCCTCCGGCTCACGGCAGACACGCTCTTTGCCGCAACCGACAGGAACAGGCTCTTTGCCGATGCCGCTGCCTATCTGTCGTACATCGGGGCCGTCATCGTGCGCAGGGACTGCTGGCTTGCGCGGGAGCGCGAGCGTTTCATCGGCAGCCTGTTCATACACATGGGCGTCCTGTTCCAGGATCCGCCGTTGGCTGCGGTACTGGTGCTGGCAAAGCCACTGGTGAGAATCCGCTACGGCATCGGCTCGTGGACAGCGCAGACGCTGCCAATCTGGCTTGAGCGCTGGCCTGCGCTGGTGTGGTCATTCGAGGGCGTGTCTGCAGCTGCCAGAGCACAGGTATGTCCGCGTGGCATAACCGCGTGGGCCATGTCATTGCTGAAGTTCCGCGCCTACGGGAGGTTGTCGGCAGAGGACAGTGGCCTGCTGGATCGCATCAACGGGCGGTGGCCTTTCAGGCTGGTGTCGAGGTTGGTCGTGAGCACACCCGCTGCGGCGCTGAACCTCTTGCTCGTCGCTGCGATCCTCGTTCTCCGACCGCGCGCGCGGCAGGGGCTGTACGATCTGTCCGAAAGCATCCACGCTGGCACCCTGGCGCGCCGCCTGGCCCGGCGCCACCTTGCGAAGGCAGTATCGCCATGAGCCGCTCTGCGCTGATCACCGGCGTGTCCGGACAGGATGGCTCCTATCTGGCCGAGAACCTCCTGTCGCGCGGTTACCGCGTCACAGGCGTGGCACGCCATGACCGGTCCGCCGACGCGTCCAAGGTTCCGGAAGAGTCCTCGTTTTTCCGCATCGCAGCCTGCGACATCACAAAGCCGGACGCGGTGCTCGGGCTAATCGACTGCGTGCGTCCGGACGAGATCTACAATTTCGCGGCGATGAGTTCCGGTTCAGGGATGTTCAGCGAGCCCATCCGGATGGCGGCCACCAACGGATTCGCCGTCACCTGCTTCCTTGAAGCGATACGCGCCCTCGACGCCAGCATCCGGTTCTGCCAGGCCGGCAGCCGGGAGGTCTACGGAGACGCTGCAAGCAGCCCGCAGGACGAGTCGACTCCGTGCCAGCCTCGCAGCCCTTACGGCGCCGCCAAGCTCTACGCGCAGAACATGGTGCGCCTCTACCGCGAACGCTTCGGACTTCACGCCAGCAACGCGATCCTCTACAACCACGAGAGCCCGCGCAGAGGCACGGATTTCGTCAGCCGCAAGGTGGTCAACGCCGCAGTAGCGATCCATCTTGACGGCGAGGGCTGCCTGGATCTGGGCGATATCGATGCCATCCGCGACTGGGGCTATGCGCCGGACTATGTCGAAGCCATGCGCCTGATGGTGCAGGCGCGTTCAGCAGACGACTACGTGGTGGCCACCGGCGAGGGGCACAGCGTGCGCGAACTCTGCGAACTCGCGTTCGGACACTTCGGCATGGACTGGCGCGAGCACGTTCGCGCTCACCCCGCACAAGCCCGTCCCTCGGAACCTGCTCCTCTTGTCGGCAATGCGTCGAAGCTGCGCCACGCCCTCGGATGGAGCCCGCAAACAACCTTTACCGACATGGTGCGATTGATGGTCGAACATGAACTCGAGCGCGCACTGCGCACCAGAGGAACCCGGATATGACAGCTGCAGTCATTCGACACACCGATGCCTGCCGCATATGCGG
>JBILEG010000110.1:0-9028 GCA_044352225.1 Pseudomonadales bacterium
CGGTGGCCGCGCAGAGCCGTGTTGCCTCGGCGGTCCATACGTCAGTTGAAGGCATCATCCAGAGCCTGGTGGCCGATTGCGTCAGCGGAGACAGGATCGTGGTGATGAGCAACGGTGGATTCCAGGGAATCCACCGACGTCTGCTGGATGCCTTGGAGCAGCGGAGCTAGGCCTTCCCGATCCGTTTGAATGCGCGGGCTGCCGCGGCCACACTGGCCTCGATCACATCCGGCCCGTGCGCAGCGGATACGAAACCCGCCTCATATGCCGAGGGTGCGAGGTACACCCCCTCCTCGAGCATCGCGTGGTAGAAGGCCCGGAACATCCCGAGATCGCAGCTTGTTGCCTCTGCATAGGTGCGCACTTTCGGATGTGTGCTGAAGAACAGGCCAAACATCGAGCCCGCCTGTGCGGTCGTGAAGGGGATGCCTGCGGCGTGCGCCTCTGATGCGATGCCCTCGACCAGACGGGTAGTGCCGGCGACCAACTGCGGGAAGACACCCTCTGCAGTCAGTGCCTTCAATGTCGCGATGCCTGCCGACATCGCCAGCGGATTTCCCGAGAGCGTGCCTGCCTGATACACCGGCCCGCTCGGTGCGAGCCTCGACATAACGTCTGCCCTGCCTCCGAAAGCTCCCACCGGAAGCCCACCGCCTATGACCTTCCCCAGAGTGGTGAGGTCTGGCTTCACGCCGAACATGGCTTGGGCGCCACCGGGCGCGACCCGGAACCCCGTCATGACCTCGTCGAGAATCAGCAGGGCACCGTAAGCATCGCAACACTCACGGAGACACTCGAGGAAGCCCGGTTCCGGCAGGATGAGGTTCATGTTGCCCGCAACCGGCTCGACGATGATGCAGGCGATTTCCTTGCCGATGCGACCGAAGAGTTCGCGTACGGACGCGCTGTCGTTGTAGCCAAGGGTCAGCGTGTCGTCTGCGACGTTCTGGGGCACGCCGGGGGATGATGGTTCACCCAGCGTGAGCGCGCCTGAGCCTGCCTTCACCAGCAAAGAATCCGAGTGTCCGTGGTAGCAGCCCTCGAACTTCAGGATCTTGTTGCGTCCGGTGAATCCGCGCGCGAGACGGATCGCGCTCATGGTGGCTTCGGTGCCCGAATTCACCATGCGCACCATCTCGAGCGAGGGCATAAGCGTGCGCAGAAGTTCCGCCATCTCGACTTCGAGTTCCGTCGGCGCCCCGAAACTGAGGCCACGCTGCATCTGCTCAGAGAGCGCCTGCAGTACGCCCGGGTGCCCGTGACCCAGCACGAGTGGACCCCAGGAGCACACGTAATCGATGTAGCGTTTGCCGTCGGCATCGAAAAGATATGGCCCCTCACCCCGCGCGAAGAAAACCGGGTTGCCGCCCACGCCCTTGAACGCGCGAACAGGTGAATTCACGCCCCCGGGGATGACCTGACGGGCGCGATCGAAAAGGGCATCGGACGCATGCATGCAACGGACCTCAGAAAGGTTTCAGGACGACCAGCATCACAGCGCCGAACAACACCAGCACCGGGAACTCGTTGAACCATCGATAAAACACGTGACCGCGGACATTGCGGTCCTCGGCGAAGACTCTGACCAAGCGGCCGCAGTACAGATGATAAGCCGCAAGCGCCACTACCAGTCCGAACTTCATCCAGATCCAGGCTTGTGACCTGAAACTGTCCCAACCGATCCACAGCATCCAGATTCCCAGCCCGACGGTGAGCCAGGCGAAGGGGGTCACGAAGCGATAGAGCTTGCGCTCCATCTGGGCGAGTTGGCGACGCGTCGCAGGATCTTCGGCCATCGCGTGATTCACGAACAGCCGTGGCAGGTAAAACATCCCCGCGAACCAGCAGACCATGAAAATGATGTGGAACGCCTTGATCCAGAGATAGCTCATGGGAGAGGCCATTGCAGCAGGGCGCCTCGGCAGCAGGTCTGTTTGTGTGGCGCGTCACCCCATCATGTGGCGGGTCGGCCGATGCGAGTATAAAAGGAGGCAACAGCCCACGGCCATGCCGCGAGCGAATAGAATCCGCGCACACCTCGGAGGGTCTGATGCGCAATCGTGTTCGGGTGGGGATTGTGGGTGGTACGGGGTACACGGGGGTGGAGCTCTTGCGGCTCATGTCCCGGCACCCCGGCGTCGACGTTGTCTCGATTACCTCTCGAGCAGAGAAGGGCATGCGTGTCGATGCTCTCTTCCCGAACCTGCGAGGCCATGTCGACCTGGCATTCTCGGCGCCAGAAGATGCAGAACTTGAGCGCTGCGATGCTGTGTTCTTCGCGACCCCGCACGGCGTTGCAATGGAGTCTGCTCCTTCCCTCCTGAAGGCGGGTGTTCGCGTGCTCGACCTGTCAGCCGACTTCCGCCTGAAGGATGCCGTCGCCTGGGAGCACTGGTATCGGCATCCCCATGGCAGCCCTGAGTTGCTCGATGAGGCTGTTTATGGTTTGCCCGAGCGTCGACGGGAACAGATCCGGGAAGCGAGGCTGGTGGCGGTTCCAGGCTGTTACCCTACTGCCGTTCAGCTGGGGTTCGGTCCATTGCTTGAGGCGGGTGTCGTGCATTGCGACAGCCTCATCGCGAGTGCTGCCTCCGGGGTCAGCGGAGCCGGGAGGCAGGCAAATGTCGACAACCTGCTCACTGAGTGTTCGGATAGCATCAAGGCCTACGCCGCGCCTGGCCATCGCCATCTGCCCGAGATCGAGCAAGAGCTTTCCACGGCTGCCGGCGCGCCCGTAGCGTTGACGTTCGTGCCACATCTGGCGCCGATGATCCGTGGTATTCACGCTACATTGTTCGCCCGGCTGAAAGATCCCGGCGTCGATCTTCAGGCCTTGTTCGAGGCCCGCTATGCCGACGAGCCTGCCGTGGATGTGATGCCGGCGGGTTCTCATCCCCAGACCCGGTCGGTGCGCGGGGCCAATCTCTGCCGACTCGCGGTTCATCGTCCGCAGGGGAGAGACACGGTGGTGGTGCTCTCGGCCATCGACAATCTGGTGAAGGGTGCTGCCGGCCAGGCCCTGCAGGCATTCAACATCATGTTCGGCTTCGATGAGACTGCGGGGTTGGGGAACGTGGCGTTGCTGCCATGATTCCTTTCCTGCGTCGGGGGCAGCAGAGTGCCTCTGTCAGGGCAGCACAGAGAGTCGAGGTGCTGCGTTACGATCCGCGCCGACGGCGTTTTTTGCGTATCTTGTTCGCGGCGTGTTCATTTCTCGTACTGATCTTGTGTTTCTGGCTCGGGCGTTACTCTGCCACTGGAGATGGAGCAGGGGCGTCACTGGGTGCGTTGGAGGCGGAGCTTCGGGCACGGACAGACGAAGTTCGCATTCTCGAGCAGCAGGTAGCAAACCTGCAGGCGGCAGCCGGCATCGGTGCGGCTGCCACGGCCCAATTGCGTTCCACCCTCTCGGAGACACAAGCCTCGGTCGAGCGCCTGTCTCGCGAAGGCGAGCTTTACCGTAGCCTGATGGATTCTTCTGTCCGCACGCGGGGCCTCGGCCTTCATCGACTCGAAATCAGGCGGGGGACGCTCCCGGGCATCTTCGTCTACCGGGTAACACTCCTGCAGCGTGCCCAGAAACATGTGCAGCTCGCAGGAAGAATTGCATTGGCTGTAAAGGGTGTCCGCGGGGGCAAACCAGCGTCCGTCGAGTTGCCTTCACGAGCTTTGGATATGCTCTATTTCCAGACACTGGAGGGGGAATTCCGATTGCCCGAAGGCTTCGAAGCCCGTACGGTTCGAGTGACCGCCGAGGCCGGCAAAGCAAAGCCCCAGAAACTGGACTCGACGCAGGACTGGAAGCTCGAGGAGGGCTGATCTCATGTTCCGATTACCGTTCACCGGCAAATCTCCGGGTGGCGCGCAGGGGGACACCACGCTCATTTCGGCCGGTACGTCTGTCGAGGGAGATATCACCTTTGCGGGGACCCTTGAGCTTGAGGGAAGGCTCATCGGAGAGATACGTGCGGGTGCCGACCCACATGCTGTTGTCAGGATCCTTCCAGGAGGGCAGGTGCTGGGCAACATTCAGGCTCCCATCGTCGTGGTGAACGGCGAGGTGTCGGGCAACGTCCGGTCTTCGGAGCATGTAGAGCTTGCGGCGGGCGCCGTTGTTCATGGCGACGTGGAGTACAGCCTGATCGAGATGACGCGGGGCGCGCAGGTAAACGGCCGACTCATCTACAGAGCGCCACATGCTGCTCTTTCGAATTCGGTCTTTGGTGCTACGGGAGACGACGAGGGCGCGAATAGTTGACCATTCTTGTCGGATAAAACCATAATCCCCCGCCAATCGAGGTGCACACTGTGTCCGCGGTCCAGAATTTCGAGCCCTCCATCATCACTGTTACTTCCAGAGCAGCTTCCAAGGTTGCGGAGCTTGTGGCAGATGAAGGCAACCCCGCACTCAAGCTGCGGGTCTATGTCACGGGTGGTGGTTGTTCCGGCTTCCAATACGGATTTTCTTTCGAGGAAGCAGTTGCTGACGACGACTCAGTGGTGTCCGCAGGGGCGGCCGAGGTCGTTATCGACGCACTCAGCTACCCGTATCTGGTGGGGTCCGAACTGGATTATGTGGAGGGGTTGGAAGGGGCCCGGTTCCTGATCCGCAATCCCAATGCCTCTACGACGTGCGGCTGCGGCTCTTCCTTCTCTATCTGAGGATGGCTGGCATCTGACGATTGAGGAATGCATGGATGGCCCGGCTCAAGCCGAACCTTCAACGTGATTCTGATTTCCTGGGTAGATTCCGCCCAGGACTACAGGCCTGGCAGCCCCGGTGACAGAGGGAAGATTCCCTGGGCACATGGTCAGTGCCTGATGTGCCAGCCATGCGAAGGCGCAGGCCTCCACCCAGTCTGGGTGCACGCCTAGCTGTGCAGTTGTGTCAACTCGCCGGTCTCCCAATAGTGTGCTTAGCCGCTCGACCAGTGCCGAGTTCTTCGCTCCCCCGCCGCAAAGGAACACGTCCGTGCACTCCGGCATCGAACCGATGATGCCGGCTGCCAGGGTTTGGGCCGTGTAATCGAGCAGTGTTGCCTGTACATCGCGCGGGCTGATGTCCAGAGCAAGGTCTATGATGACCTTGCCCAGCCATTCGATGTTGAAGTCTTCGCGGCCGGTGCTTTTCGGTGGAGCGAGATGCAGAAAGGGGTGGCGGAGAAGCTCCGTCAACAGTGTGTCATTGACTCTGCCTGAGCGGGCCCAGAGGCCATCTTCGTCATAGGGCATACCTGAGTGCGTTGTGGTCCAAGCGTCCATCAGGGCATTGCCCGGTCCCGTATCAAAGCCTCTTGCTATCGACCCGTTTGCCGGAAGCAATGAAACATTGGCCATGCCGCCGATGTTTGCGATTACCCTGTCGACGCCGCGTTTCGCAAAAACAGCCTGATGGAATGCGGGGACCAGCGGTGCGCCTTGCCCTCCTGCGGCGACATCGCGGCGCCTGAAGTCTGCCACGGTGCAGATGCCCGTCATCTCGGCGATGGTATTCGGATCCCCGATTTGCAAGGTGAACCCCCTGCCTGAACCGCCTCTGCAGGGGCGATGGCGCACTGTTTGGCCATGACTCCCGATTGCGACCACATCTTCTGCGGGAATGCCTGCCCGAGTCAGAAGCTCTTGCACTGCCTCGGCGAAATGGACGGCTATTTCGCGGTCTGCCTCTCCCAACTCTTCCAATGTGGTCGAATAGCCTTCTGCAAGGGCAAGCAATTGCTGGCGCAGACCGCTCGCCAAAGGTTTGGTGTGCGAGGCTATAAGGTTAGCGCTTGCTCCATCGATCCTGATCAGGGCGGCATCAATGGAGTCGAGGCTGGTTCCTGACATGAGTCCGACGTAAAGCCCCGCCCTCGACATGGGGTGGCTCAGCGGTCGTCATTGCTCGCAATCGCGAGCTCCCAGGCTTTCGTGAACTGGGCGAGTTGACTGTCTATGCCTGATGTCCGAGCCTTGAACGAGACAAGCTCGCTGCCGTTCAGGCTCCGCGCCCGAGGAAGTCGGTCAAGAATGCTGCGTGGATTACGGTGTGTTCCGTCGACAAGGAACTCATAGTGAAGGTGGGGTCCCGTCGCCAGACCTGTCGCGCCAACGGTGCCTATGGTTTGACCCTGAGAGACCGGCTGCCCCTTCTTGACCAGTCGCTTGTGGAGGTGGAGGTATCGAGTGACGATATTGCCGTCGTGTTTGACGAACACAAAGTTCCCGTTGCTGCGGCTGAAGCCCGATTCCAGGACCCTGCCATCTCCAGAGGAGTACACCGGAGTTCCGGTCGGTGCGCCATAGTCGACGCCCCGATGCGGCCTCACCACCCGGGCGATCGGATGCATGCGGCGCATGTTGAAGTTCGACGTTACCCTCGTGAAGTCTAATGGGGCTCTCAGGAAGGCTTTGCGCATGCTGACGCCATCCGTGCTGAAGTACCCGGCTCTGCCACTCGAGTCCACAAACCGATATGCAGAGTAACGCCGACCATCGTTGATGTATTCGGCAGCGATGATGTCACCTTCGCCGATTTTCTCTCCATCAACATAGCGTTCCTCGTAGAGCACGCTGAAAACGTCACCTTTGCGTGGATCAAGCGCGAAATCGATCACACCGCCGAAGACGTTCGCCAGCTCAAGGATGGTCGCGTGTGAGACGCCTGAGTCTATGCCTGCCTCAAAGAGCGAGCTTTGGACCACGGCGTGGCGGAAAGCTTCCCTGACCTCTGGCTCCCTCAACTCTGATAGCATCCTGAAACCAGCACCCTCCTTCCTGAACAGGGTGGTCTCAGTGGGTGATTTGGCGAATCGCAACTCGACCAGACGATGGGCCTTATCGGTCGTGAACCGCAATGTTTGGCCCGGAAACACGTCCCGGAGCGCCTCCGCGGCCAAGTCGACATCCAAGAGAGCTTGCAGGTCAGCCCCACTCAATCCAGCACGCGCAAACACCAAGGACATGTTGTCCCCACGAGATATGGTGACGGTAGTTGTCTGGAAATCGTCGGCTCCACGCCTCGCGGCTCTCTGGTCCGCTGCGCCCAGTTGGTCGCCTTGGGAGGGCTGACGCTCAGTTTTCAGGGTGATTTCTATGGGTACCGTGATCCTGCGAGCCTCCACCGGCTTGCTTCCGACGAGGCCTGCCGTTACCAGAGCCGCCCCAACGAACAGTCCTATGACGGCAATGCGATGGGGGTCACGCCGGTGTCTTGCTGCGATGCGCGCGCACAAGGACAGGATTCTTGGCTGCATTGAGAGCCCTCGTGGGCAGGGGTTTCTGTTGGAGGCCCGTGGCGCTCAACGAGGCGGGCGCTGGAGTATAACAAATAGTTACAGTTTGAAGGTCGATTTCTGGTTCCGCACCGTTGCATCGGGAATCCTTCCAGCACCGCAAAGGCGCGCAGCGACGCGTGGTCTTTCAAGAAACCCCGCCGTCTGGTCCACCGAGCAAACAAGTATGAGCTTGAACCCACTCCTGTTCGACGACCTGCGCGCCCGGGGGTTGGTGAGCCAGTCCACACCGGATCTCGCCGAACACCTCGCAAGTGGGCAGCGTACGGTTTACTGCGGGTTTGATCCCACTGCCGACAGCCTTCACATCGGCAGCCTGGTGCCTCTTTTGGCACTGCGGCGATTTCAACTCGCGGGCCACATTCCGGTTGCGTTGGTGGGCGGGGCAACGGGCCTAGTCGGCGACCCGAGCTTCAAGGCACAGGAACGCAGCCTGAATCCAGATGAGCTGGTCAGCGCTTGGACGGACTCGATATTCAGTCAGGTATCTCGGTTTGTGGACACAGAAGGGCCCCTAGGTGCCAAGGTGGTGAACAATCTTGACTGGTTCCGTTCGATTGGATTCATCGACTTCTTGCGAGGGGTGGGAAAGTACTTTTCCGTGAGCTCGATGATCAGCAAAGAGTCAGTCAAGCAGAGGCTTGAGCGCGACGGGTCGGGCCTGTCCTTCACTGAGTTTTCCTACATGCTCTTGCAGGCTTACGACTTTTCAGAACTCAACCGCAGGTCTGGTTGTACCGTCCAGATGGGGGGGAGCGACCAATGGGGCAATATGACTGCCGGGATCGATCTCTGCAGGAAGCGTAATGGAGCGCAAGTTCACGCGGTCACGTTGCCTCTGGTGACGAAGTCAGATGGTACGAAGTTTGGCAAGACGGAAGCCGGTACGGTCTGGCTCGATCCATCAAAGACCTCGCCCTATGCGTTTTTCCAGTTCTGGCTAGGGGTCTCTGACGAGGATGTTTACCGCTTCCTTGGCTACTTCACCTTCCGGTCTAGGGAGGAAATAGAGGATCTCCGACGGGATGACGAACGATCGGGTTCTAAGCCGCGAGCACATGACGTTTTGGCGGCAGAGGTGACGAGGCTAGTACATGGTCTGGGTGGGCTGGAATCAGCGACTCGGATAACGGGGGCGCTTTTCTCTGGAGAGGATCGCGAGCTATTGGAATCTGATTTTGAGCAACTCCTGCTTGATGGCCTACCGTCATCCAGAGTCGGGAGCGCCGACCTCAACAAGCCGCTGACAGGTCTTCTCGTTGAAGCAGGAATGGCCGCATCTGGAAAGCACGCAAAGGACGCGCTCTCACGCAGCGCGCTGCAGATCAATGGCCGCCCGATTGGCGTGGAGCACAACATGTGCTCCAAGGAATGCTTCTCCAGAGACCGATCCGCCTACGGCCGATTTTTCCTTGCAAGGCTTGGGAAGCGGACCCATCACTTGTTCGTGCTGGACGGCGAAAACCCCGCAGCTCCATGAATTCATCAAACTACTTGCCAACCTACTTTCGGTCTGTATAATGCGCCTTCCCTGACGGGGGGTACCCCTGAAAGGAAGCGAAGCCCAAGCGGTTTGGCAGTTGTTTAAGAAGAGACGATCAAGCAATTTGTGTGGGCGCTTGTGTTGAGGGTGTGTCTCAGACGAAGAGACCATCGGCACAAGCGACTTGTATAAATTCATTTGTATACAGTTGTTCTTGGGCTGAGCCGGGTTTTGTGTGTATGTCCGGGTTGCTGGATGAACACACCCTCTT
>JBILEG010000111.1:0-9006 GCA_044352225.1 Pseudomonadales bacterium
TTGCAGCGCGCGGATGGGAGCACGCTGGTGCTGGCCTGGGAGCAGGGCCTGTCCTCTGCACGCCCCTATATCAGCGCTGACTACCGTGGCACCGCTCCCAAGTCGGCCTCAGAGGTACTTCGCCGTGGCGATGTGGCGCGGCTGCTGACGCGGGAAGACGGCAGCCACCGTCTGGCACAAGTGCCCGCGGTGCAGGGGGCAATGGTCTCGCTGGACGGCCGGGACGGCGCGATCCTCGCACTCGTGGGCGGACTCGATTTCAGGCAGAGCAAATTCAACCGCGCGGCGCAGGCGTTCCGGCAACCGGGCTCGAACATCAAACCGTTCATCTATGCCGCGGCCATGGAGCACGGATTTACCCCTGCATCGATGATCAACGACGCGCCGGTGGTGTTCCAGGATCCCGGGCTCGAGAAAGTCTGGCGGCCCGAAAACGACAGCGGAAAGTTCTACGGCCCCACCAGCCTGCGAAATGCTCTGGTGAACTCACGGAACCTGGTCTCGATCCGGCTGCTG
This sequence comes from Pseudomonadales bacterium, assembly GCA_044352225.1. Taxonomy (GTDB): domain Bacteria; phylum Pseudomonadota; class Gammaproteobacteria; order Pseudomonadales; family UBA5518; genus UBA5518. The sequence continues at coordinate 517 of JBILEG010000111.1, forward strand.
CAACAGTTGGGCATTCCCGTCGCCGTGGACTATCTCGCGGCGTTGGGCTTCAAACGCGAAAGCATCCCTCCGAACCTCTCTCTCGCGTTGGGCACTCTGGTGACGACGCCGCTGCAGGTGGCATCAGCCTATGCGGCACTCGCAAACGGCGGTTACCGGGTCGAGTCGCACCTGATCCGGGAAATCAAACGCGTAAGCGGAGAGGTAATCGCCCAGCCTGCGCCCCTGCGGGCCTGCCCGGAGTGCACCGGCATGGCTCAGGCGGCGGCAGCGGAGCCAGCATCACTGGAAGACCTGGTGGCGCAGGGCGAGGGAGCCGTCGCCGCGCCCGCGCCTTCGGGCAGCGTGAGTGCCGGAGAACTCGCGCCGCGCGTGATGGACCCGCGGGCAGCCTACATGATCGACAGCATCCTGAAGGAAGCGGTGAAGCGTGGCACCGGACGGCGCGCCATGGAACTCAAGCGCGACGATATCGCAGGCAAGACCGGCACCACCAACGGGCCCATGGACGCCTGGTTCTCCGGGTACGTCGGCACGCTGGTCACCACGACCTGGCTGGGCTTCGACCAGAACACGCCGCTGGGCAAGAACGAGTTCGGTGGCTCCGCCGCTGTACCCGTCTGGGTGGCGTATATGCGGGAAATCGTGAAAGACCTGCCGCGCCAGGAGCGCCCCCGGCCCGAGGGCCTGGTGAGCGTGAGGGTGGACCCGAAGACAGGCATGCTGGCCGCGCCGGGGCAATCGGATGCCATGTTCGAACTCTTCCCGCTGGAGAGCGTCCCCTCGGTGACACCGGATGGAGACGAGTATCAGGACCCGTACACCCCCGACGAATACAACACCCACGAAATTTTCTGAGGTGGTTGGCGCAGGGGCTCAGGCGGAAGGTCGTACGGATACGGCCAGCGGATGCCGTACGCGCAGAGTCCAGGGCGGGAAAGAGTCCTTGTTCCTCGCCTTGGCGCTGCGCCAGACGAGCCAACCCCGGGCCTCCAGTGTCTGGCCCCGCAAAGACTCGGGCATACCCGCCGGGAAATGCTTCCACTCGGAGCGGTCCACACGCAACGACACCCGGCCCTCGAGCTCGATCCACCAACTCGAGCGTGCGCGGGCAACGCGGGTGACCCGCCCCTGAAGCAGGCGAAAACCCTGCTCTCCCTCCCGCAAGCCCGACACCCCGAGCGCAGCCTCGCTCCAGAGCCCCCGTCGGGCTGCACGCGCGCGCTCTTCGGCGGCATGGAAACAGGCCGCGAGGCTCAGGTTGGGAGGGAAGACGATCTGGAGCGCGAGGCCGGCATCGAGCAAAGCCTCTTCCAGACTGCGCCCGTCAGCCCGGAAGACATGGGCGAGCGTGCGCTTGTAGTGGTCCTGGGGGTCTTGTCCGATACCGATCCTGAGCGAACCCTGACCAAGGAAGCGCTGGACGAAACGGGTGGCATCCCCTGCGCCTGCCTCTTCGCGGCGACCATAGTGGGCGCGCTCGGGTGTGTTCACGCCTATCAGTCGGATGTGACGACCGTCGTCAAGGGTGATGGTGTCACCGTCGAGGACCTTGGCGAGCCGCGCGGACTGGAGCGGCATGGGCGGCGCGCATTCGGCGGCAGAGACAGGGAATGCGAACAGCAGAAACGCACAAATGGAAACGGCCGCCAAAGCGGCCGTTTCCAGCGTTTTCATGAACCGAGGCGACGCGGTGAACGCGTTGCCCGGGGCAATCAGCGGCGCGAGGCGGCTGCGCCAAAACGCTTCTTGAAGCGGTCGATGCGACCACCGGCATCCAGGACCTTCTGCTTGCCGGAGTAGAACGGGTGGCACTTGGAGCAGACGTCGAGGCTCAGTTCACGCGCGAGCGTGGAGCGGGTCTGGATCACGTTGCCGCAACCGCAGCTAGCGGTGAGCGCGCCGTACTTCGGGTGGATATCGGCTTTCATGGTGTGGCCTCCGGGGGCGCCCCTGATGCATGGCGGGGCTGGCTGCGGCGGCCATTCAGGCCGCCAAAAAAGAGGCCGGCATACTAGGTTGCCCGCAGAGGCATGGCAAGCCCGGCTTCCCCGACTGTGGAAAAAGGCCCGGGAACCGGTGATAGACTCCGCCGCCCGCGTCCCGACGCCACTGCCCGCGCATGCCCGACGACCTGATACTCCGCGTGGCCGTCCCCGCGCCGCTGCGCCAGACACTCGACTACCTGCCACCGCCGGACGCAACGCCTGCGGCGGCCGCGGGGATGCGGGTGCTCGTCCCTCTCGGCAAGCGGCGGGTGATGGGGGTAGTGGTCGAGGTGGTTTCCGGCAGCTCCCTCGCCGGGGGCAAGCTGAAGCATGCCATCGCGTTCCCTGACCCCGAACCGCTACTGCCCCCGGACATCCTCGACCTCTGCCTCTTCGCCGCGCGTTACTACCACGCAATGCCGGGCGAAGCGGTGGTGAACACACTGCCGGCGGCACTGCGCAGCCTGCCCAAGGCGGTGATCCGCACCCCGCGCCAATGGTGTGCCACTCCCGAGTCCGGGGCTCTGCCGGCCTCCGCGCTGTCGCGCTCGCCACGGTTGGCCGCGGCACTCGCCTTCCTGCGGGAACAAGGCGCCGCCAGCGATGCCGCGTGCCGCCTTGCCGGGATCCAGCCGGCCCACCTGCGCAGCTTGCAGGCCCGCGGACTCGCTTTTTCAGAACCCTTCGTGGCGCCGATGGACAAGAGCGCGGTCGGGCTCGAGACACCGCCAGCGCCCCCACGCCCGAGCCCGGCTCAGGAGGCCGCACTGCAGGCACTGTCCGGGACGTCGGGCGGATTCTGCTGCAGCCTGCTCGAAGGCGTGACCGGCAGCGGCAAGACCGAGGTCTACCTCCGGCTGATAGAGGGCGTGCTGGCCGGGGGCAAACAGGCGCTGGTGCTGGTGCCCGAGATAGGCCTCACGCCGCAGACGCGGCAACGTTTCGTGCAGCGCTTCGGATCGAAAGTGGGCGTACTGCACTCGGGCCTCGGGGATCGCGAGCGCGAACGCACCTGGCGGCAAGCGGCCACGGGGCAGCTCCGTGTGCTGATAGGCACCCGCTCCGCGCTGTTCACGCCGATGCCGGATCTCGGTGTCATCGTGGTGGACGAGGAGCACGACAGCTCCTTCAAGCAGCAGGAGGGCTTCCGGTACTCCGCCCGCGACCTCGCGGTCTACCGCGCGCGCCAACGCAACATCCCCGTGTTGCTGGGGAGTGCGACCCCCTCGACCGAGAGCCTGGCCAACTGCCGCAGCGGACGGTTCAGGCATCTGGAACTGCCACAACGCGCCGGCGGCGCGAGCGCTCCCTCCACGCGGCTGGTGGATATCCGTGGCCAAACGCTGGACGGCGGCCTGTGCGCCGAGGCGATAGACGCCATCGGATCGCAACTCGGCGCGGGAAACCAGGTGCTGGTGTTCCTGAACCGGAGGGGCTGGGCGCCGCTGCTGTCCTGCTCAGACTGCGGCTGGATGGCCGATTGCCACCACTGCGACGCACGGCTCACCCTGCACCGTGCGCGCAATCTGCTCTGGTGCCACCACTGCGATACGCGCATGCCTGCCCCTGCGAGTTGCCCTGGCTGCCACAGCGCACGCCTGTTGGCACTCGGCGCGGGGACGGAACGCACCGAGCACACCCTGCAACGGCACTTCCCCTCATTCCCGGTACGCCGCATAGACCGGGGCACCATGCAGGGCATCGCCGCCATGGACCGCCTTTACGAAGACACCGTCTCAGGGGAGCCCTGCATTCTGGTCGGCACGCAGATGCTGGCGAAGGGGCACCATTTTCCCGCCGTCACGCTGGCCGTGATCGTGGATCTGGACGGTGGGCTCTTCAGCGCCGATTACCGCGCGGCAGAACGCACGGGGCAGTTGCTGGTGCAGGTGGGCGGCAGAGCAGGGCGAGCGGAGCGACCCGGCGAGGTCATCGTGCAGACACTGCACCCGAAGCACCCGTGGATGGAGCGCCTGCTGCAGGGCGGCTACCGTGCCTTCATCGACCCGATACTCGCTGAGCGCGAGAGCAGGGGCTTGCCTCCCTTCGGCCACATGGCGGTGCTGCGGGTCGAAAGCCCCAGCGAGCGCAGCGCCACCGAGCTGCTGGACTCGCTGAAACGCGAGCTGAGAAAGAGCTTTTCCGATCTTGAGGTGACAGGCCCGGTGCCGGCACAGATGGCACGAAGGGCCGGGCGCTACCGCATCCAGTTGCTGCTTCGCGATGTGCGGCGCGTGCCGCTGCATGCCGCGCTGGAGCAGGCCTGCCGGCTGCTGGATGCGCACCGCTTCTCAGCGCAGGAGCGCTGGCAGGTCGATGTGGATCCGCTCGAGGGAGGATGAGTGCGCCCGGATGGCGTGATCGGGAATGTGGGTCAATAATTGGCTCCGCCAGTGCGCCACCCGTCCGGGGCGCGCGGCACGAGCCACACGAGCCGTCGCATGACCCACGATTTCGCCAGACAGCGTGCCGCGCGAAACACCCGCGAGAACAAGGGCTCCTCACCCCCCTGGATGTGGTTCGTGAGCGGGCTGGTGCTGGGTGTGCTGCTGAGCTTCCTGGTCTACCTGGCTACGCTTGCGACCGGCCCGGCACGGCCCGCAGTGGCAAGCGCTCCTGCGCCGGTTACCGCCGAAGCAGCGCCGACACCGCCCCCCCCTCAACGCAAGCCCGAATTCAGCTTCTACTCCGACCTGCCGAAGATCACGGTGGACAAGCCGGCCCCCACCGAGCCGGCAGCAAGTGAAAAACCGTCCGCTGCCGCACCGGCAAAGACATCTCCGCCCGAAAAGCCAAAGGTCGATACCTCGCTGACGCCGACACCTGCCCCTGTACCGCCTACGGCGCCGAAGCCCGCCGCGGCCAAGGCGCCGGTGGAAGTCCCCGAGCCTGCGGCACTCACGCTGCAAGCCGGCGCCTTCCGTGACGAGGCAGATGCGAACCGCCGTCGGGCGGACATCACCCTGCTCGGGTACCCCGCGCGCGTCGTGACCATTGCCGGGGCCGCGGAGGGCACGCGCTACCGGGTGCAGGTCGGCCCCTTCCCCGACGCGGCGGAACTGTCCGGCGCACGCGGCGCACTCAAGGACCAGGGCATAGACGTCCGCTAGACAAACGCTGCAGCAACGGTTGAAACCGGAGCCGCTGCCCCCCATATCCGCTCCGTTGCCCCTTGCCGGGCACAGCAAACTCGCGAGGCACGCATGGAACAGTTCCACGGCACCACCATCGTCTCGGTTCGCCGCAATGGCTGCGTTGCGATCGGCGGTGACGGACAGGTGTCGATGGGCAACACCGTGATGAAATCGAACGCCCGCAAGGTGCGCCGCCTCTACCACGGGCGGGTGATCGCCGGCTTTGCGGGCGGCACCGCGGACGCCTTCACCTTGTTCGAACTCTTCGAGGCACAACTCGAGAAATATCAGGGCCAGTTGGCACGGGCGGCCGTAGAACTCGCGAAAGCCTGGCGCACCGAGAGATCGCTGCGCCGGCTCGAGGCGCTGCTCGCCGTGGCCGACCGGCAACACTCCCTGATCATCACCGGCAACGGCGATGTGATAGAACCCGAGGATGCACTGATAGCCATCGGCTCGGGCGGCCCCTACGCGCAGGCGGCAGCCCGGGCCATGCTGGCGCACACCGAGCTCGGCGCCCGCGAGATCGTCGAGAGCGCACTCGGTATCGCCGCCGACATCTGCATCTACACCAACCACAACCGCAGCATCGAGGAACTCGGAGCGGCGGACTGAGCAAGGATTTTCCCCGCATGTCGAGCATGACCCCTCGCGAGATCGTGCACGAGCTCGATCGCCACATCGTGGGCCAGACCGCCGCGAAACGGGCCGTGGCCGTGGCACTGCGCAACCGCTGGCGGCGGATGCAGCTCGACACGGCCCTCGCCACCGAGATCACCCCCAAAAACATCCTGATGATCGGCCCGACCGGCGTGGGCAAGACCGAGATAGCCCGTCGTCTCGCGCGGCTCGCGAACGCGCCGTTCCTGAAAGTCGAGGCCACCAAGTTCACCGAAGTGGGCTATGTGGGGCGCGACGTGGAGTCGATCGTGCGGGATCTGGTCGACGTCTCGATCAAGATGCACCGCGAGAGTGCGGTCGCGAAGCTGCGCGACCGCGCGCTGGATGCCGCCGAGGAGCGCGTGCTCGATGCGCTGGTGCCGGCTGCACGCGGCACGGAGCCCGTCGACCGACACTCCGCCGCACGGCAGCTACTGCGCAAAAAATTGCGCGAAGGCGAGCTCGACGACAAGGAGATCGACATCGAGGTCTCGGCAGTGCCGGCGGGCGTGGAAATCATGACGCCGCCGGGCATGGAAGAGCTGAGCGGCCAACTGCAGGGAATGTTCGCCAACCTGGGCGCGACACGGAAGAAATCCCGGCGCCTCAGCGTGAAAGCGGCACTCGCGCAACTCGTCGACGAAGAAGCCGGGCGCATGCTGAACGAGGAAGAGCTCAAGCGCCACGCGGTACTCGCGGCCGAGCAGACCGGCATCGTGTTCATCGACGAGATAGACAAGGTGGCGCGCCGGTCGGAATACGCCGGGGCCGATGTCTCCCGCGAGGGCGTGCAGCGCGACCTGCTGCCGCTGATCGAGGGCTGCACCGTGAGCACCAAGCACGGCATGGTCCGCACCGACCACATCCTGTTCATCGCCTCGGGGGCTTTCAGCCTGGCAAAACCCTCGGACCTCATTCCGGAACTGCAAGGGCGCCTGCCCATCCGCGTGGAACTCGAGGCGCTGGGTGTCGAGGATTTCGTGCGCATCCTGACCGAGCCCGATGCCTCGCTCACGGCGCAGTATGCGGCGCTGCTCGGCACCGAGAACGTACGCGTGGAGTTCGGTTCAGACGGGGTCCGGCGCCTGGCCGAGGTGGCTTTCGAGGTGAACGAGCGCACCGAGAACATCGGCGCGCGGCGACTGCACACGGTGATGGAACGCCTGCTCGAGGGCGCTTCCTTCGAGGCCGCCGACAAGGGCTCGGTCACCGCGCCCTGGCATATCGTCGTGGATGCGGCCTACGTCGATGCCGAGCTCGGCGAACTCGCCCGTGATGAGGATTTGAGCCGGTATATCCTGTAAGCTGCGTTCCCCGCGGCAGACCATCGGCCCATGAGCGATACCGCAGCGATTCCCACGGAAATCCGCCTCCACCAGGCCTCGCGCAGCCTGGAGATCGCCTATGACGGCGGCGAGCGCTACCACCTTCCCTGTGAGCTCCTGCGCGTGTATTCGCCCTCGGCGGAAGTGCGCGGCCACGGCCCGGGGCAGGAGGTCCTGCAAACCGGCAAGCGCATGGTCGGCATCACGTCCATAGAATCCGTGGGCAACTACGCTTTGCAGTTCACCTTCAGCGACGGACACGACAGCGGCATCTACTCCTGGTCCTACCTCCACGAGCTGTGCCGGGAGCAGGAGCGCCTGTGGGAGGCCTACCTGGCGCAGATCTCGGCCGCCGGCGCGAGCCGCGATCCGTCCGGCCCCGTGCTGATCGCCCGCCAGGGCTGAGCGCCCAGAGGAGCACGCATGCCAACCGACAAGACCACCCACTTCGGCTACAAGGAAGTACCGGAAGACGAAAAAGTCCGGATGGTGGGCGGCGTCTTCCACTCGGTCGCCAGCCGCTACGACCTCATGAACGACCTGATGTCCGGCGGCATCCACCGCATCTGGAAGCGGGTGGCGATCGAGCTCTCGGGCGTTCGTCCGGGCCAGCAGATACTGGATGTGGCGGGCGGCACGGGTGATCTCACTTCGCGCTTCTCCCGCGAGGTGGGGCCCACGGGCAAAGTAGTGCTCTCCGATATCAACTCCTCGATGCTCGGCACGGGGCGGGACCGGCTGCTCGACGAAGGCGTCTGCGGCAATGTCGAGTTCGTGCTCGCGGATGCCGAGGCCCTGCCCTTCCGCGAGAGCAGCTTCGATTGCGTGACCATCGCCTTCGGTCTGCGCAACGTCACACACAAGGAGCGGGCGCTTGCGTCGATGCTGCGCGTGCTGAAGCCGGGCGGCAGGCTGCTGGTGCTGGAGTTCTCCAAGCCGACCAGCGAATTCCTCGGCAAGCTCTACGATGCCTACTCCTTCGGCGTGATCCCGAAGATCGGGCGCCTGATCGCGGGCGATGAAGACAGTTACCGCTACCTCGCAGAATCCATCCGCATGCACCCGGACCAGGACACGCTGCGCGACATGATGGAAGACGCGGGCTTCGAGCGCTGTGACTACCACAACATGACCGGCGGCATCGTCGCCATCCACCGCGGATTCAGGTCTGCGGCATGAGCGCGGAGATCTCCTCGCTGAACACGGCCGCGCTCGCGGGGCTCGAGCGGGCTATCAACGCTGCGCTCTCGATGGACAGCCGCACCCGGGAATCGGTCGGCGCGCTGTCGGGGAAGGCCTTGAAGATCGAGGTGACGGTGCCGGAACTGTGCGCTTTCATCCTGCCGGGGTCCGAGGGCATCCGGCTCGTGGGGCACTTCGAGG
>JBILEG010000005.1:0-24676 GCA_044352225.1 Pseudomonadales bacterium
TCGGCATCCCGTTCGAGGAACATCTCCGGCCTTTCGGCGAGACCGGTGATGGCAGTGGCTTCCACAGTTTCTCGCCCACCGGGAAAGTACCCTGCCTGCACGACGGCTCAACCGTCGTCTGGGACTCCCTTGCGATCGCGGAGTACCTCGCGGAGCGTCACGCTGGCGTGTGGCCGCAGGATGCAGGGACTCGAGCCTGGGCGAGGTGCGCAGCGGCCGAAATGCACGCGGGTTTCGGGGCGCTGCGGAACATCTGCAGCATGAATTGCGGCGTGCGGATCCGGCTTCACGAACGAAGTGACGCGCTGTGCGCAGATCTCGCGCGGTTGGAGGAGCTGTGGCTGGACGGTCTGGTGCGCCACGGTGGCCCATGGCTGGCCGGCCCAGAATTCAGTGCTGTGGACGCGTTCTTCGCCCCCGTGGCCTTCCGTATCCAGACCTATGACCTGTCGCTTGGTCTCACGGCGCGCGGCTACGCCGAGCGTCTGCTGGCCTTGCCCGCCATGCGGGAGTGGTATGCGTCTGCGCTCGCAGAAACCTGGCGTGACGAACCGCATGAGGCGGAAATTCCGCTGGTCGGTGTCATCACTCAGGATTTGCGTGCGGTGTGAAATCGTGCGTGGCGCGGCCCCTCCCAGTGGTAGCGTTCCACGCGCGGGACCACGGTATCGGGGCTATGGCTGGTAGCAAACCCTAGCGATTGCTGCCAGAGACCTTGGGCAATCCCCCGGCCGCATCGATCACCAGGGAGAGCAGCTCATCCCAGGGGTCCGCGACGTCCATGCCTTTGACACTCCGGTCGACGCGCGTGGCGCGCAGCAGCAAGCGGTGCAGTCCGCGTGCGCCAAGTCTGCGGATGGCAGGGGCGTAATGGCGCTTGGCCCCGCCGCGCTGTGATTCTGCGGCCCGCTCAAGCGGCTCGCCGCCGGCATGCCGCTCCGCGATGGCGAGCAGCTTGCGGATCTCCCAACCGAGAGCACCCAGCACGGCGAGTGGCTCCTCGCCCTCGGCGCGCAGACCCGCGAGCGTGCGTGCCGCTGCGGCATGATCACCTTCGAATGCCCGGTCGCAGAGATCGAAGCTCGTGTAGCGCGCGCTGTCGGTGACCACGCTTGCGAGGGTCTGTACGTCGAGTGCGCCCGGCTCCGCGAGCAGTTTCAGTTTCTCGATCTCCTGCCGTGCCGCGAGCAGATTGCCTTCGACCCGCTCGGCCAGCATTCGGAGGGCTTCCTGGTCCGGACGGAAGCCCGCCGCTTCCAGCCGCTGCCGCAGCCAGCCGGGCAAGTCGCCGCGGCGCATGGGCCAGGCGCGCACGCTGACGCCCGCCTGGTCCAGGGCCTTGAACCATGCCGCTTTCTCGGTATCGCGGTCACTCGCGCCCAGATGTACCGCTACTACTGTGTCCGGCGAGGGATGGGCTGCGATTTCGCGCAGCACTGCGCCGCCCTCGGTGCCGGGCTTCCCTGTGGGTATGCGTATCTCGAGGAGTTTCCTGTCGCCGAAAAGGGACATTCCCGCGCAGGCGCCACTCACGCGTGACCAGTCGAAACCGGGTTCAACGTCCAGCACCTCGCGCTCGGTGAATCCCTGCGCGCGCGCAGCTGCGCGAAGCGCGTCCTGACATTCCAGCAGAAGCAGCAGTTCGTCGCCGTAGAACACGTGGAAGGGTGCGATGCCGCGTTGCAGCGCGCGGCTGTACTCCTCCGGGCGTATGCGCATGGTTCAGCGCGCCAGCATCTTCGCGTCGATGCGCCCCAGCTGGCGGAACAGCTGGCCGACGAGGCTTTCCTGCAGTTCCTGCCGGATGATCTTCTCCTCGTCGAATTTGGCGATGACGCTGTTCGGGTCGTAGGCATAGACGCGGCTTGCGCTGAGCACGCGCGGCCCGAAAACCGTGTCACCGTTGCCGTTGCGCAGTTCGAACTGCATGTCGAGGCGCATCTCCTGCTCGGCGCTGCGGGCGCCGCGGTCCAGCGCGACATTTCGCAGCGTGGGCTGGGGTGTGGTGGTGTGCAGCGAGTAGGTTCCGGCACGCTCCACGACCTTGACGCCCGACAGTGTCAGCGACCGCTCCAGCCGCGCGACGAAGCGAGGCTCCGGCGGTGTGACCACCAGCTGGATCTCTCTCAGTTCCGGCGGCAACTGCTGCGCTCCGCGTGGCTGCCAGCCGCAGGCGGTCAGCGCAAGTGACACGGTAAAGAGCAGGATCAGCCGCGTATTCATGGCCTCAGCCCACCACTATGTTCACGAGTTTTCCGGGTACCACGATGAGCTTGCGCACCGGCTTGCCTTCGATGAAGCGCTGCACGTTCTCGTCGGCGAGGGCGAGCGCCTCGAGCGCTTCGCGGCTCGCATCGCTCGGTGCCTGCAGGCGGCCGCGGAGTTTGCCGTTCACCTGCAGCACCAGCTCGTAGCTCGCGCGGCTGAGAGCGGACTCGTCCACGGCCGGCCACGGTGCATCGATCACTGCGCCTGTGCGTCCGAGCGCCCGCCACAGCGCGTGCGCCGCGTGCGGGATCACGGGGGCAAGCAGCAGCACCGCTGCCTCCAGCGCTTCGCGCTCCACGGCCATGCCGGCGGGGCTCGTGCGATCTGTGGATTTCGCGATCTCGTTCAGCAGTTCCATCACGGCCGCGATGGCCGTGTTGAAGGTCTGGCGGCGGGCGTAGTCGTCGCTCACCTTGGCGATGGTTTCGTGGGTTTTGCGGCGCAGGCCCTTTTGCTGTTCGCTCAGGGTGTCCGCCTGGAGGAGCGTCGCAGAAATTGGGGTCAGACCCCATTTTCCTTGCGGAAAATCGGGGTCAGACCCCATTTTCTGCTCGGCGGGGCCTGATCCACTTTCGGAGACGTGGGCGTGGATGGCTTTCCACAGCCGCTTGATGAAGCGGTTGGCGCCGGCCACACCTTCGTCGGACCACTCGAGCGTCTGCTCGGGCGGCGCGGCGAACATCATGAAGAGGCGCACGGTGTCGGCGCCGTAGCGCTGTATGAGTTCCTGCGGGTCGACGGTGTTGCCCTTGGACTTGGACATCTTGGCGCCGTCTTTCAGCACCATGCCCTGGCACAGGAGCCGCGTGAAGGGTTCGCTGGAACTCACCAGTCCTTCGTCGCGCATCAGCTTGTGGAAGAAGCGCGAGTAGAGCAGGTGCAGGATCGCGTGCTCGATGCCGCCCACGTACTGGTCCACCGGGAGCCAGTAATTGGCGCGGGTGCTGTCGAGCATCGCGGTGTCCAAGTCAGGGCAGGTGAAGCGCGCGTAGTACCACGATGACTCCATGAAGGTGTCGAAGGTGTCGGTCTCGTGCTCGGCGGGAGCGCCGTCGTGTTCGGTGCGGCGCCAGTCAAGGTCGGCCTTGATCGGCGACTGCACGCCGCTCATCTCGACGTCCTCGGGCAGCACGATCGGCAGTCGGTTCGCAGGGACGGGGATCTCCTCGCCGCCCTCGCGGTAGAGCATCGGGATTGGCGCACCCCAGTAGCGCTGGCGCGAAACGCCCCAGTCGCGCAGGCGGTAATTGCTGGTCACGCGTCCGCGGCCATCCGCGACGATGCGCGAGGAAATCGCGTCGAAGGCGGCCTCGAAAGCCAGGCCGTCGAACTCGCCCGAATTCACCAGCACGCCTTTCTCGACGTAAGCCTCGCGCGACAGATCGCAGCCGAGGTTATCGCCCACAGGCGCGATCACCTGCTCGATCGGCAGCCCGTAGGCTTTGGCGAATTCCCAGTCGCGCTGGTCGTGGCCGGGCACGCTCATCACGGCGCCGGTGCCGTATTCCATCAGCACGAAATTCGCGGCCCACACCGGGACGCGGCGGCCGTTCAGCGGGTGCAGCACGAAGAGGCCGGTGTCCATGCCTTTCTTGGTCATGGTGGCCATGTCGGCCTCGGCCACGGAACTGCGCCTGCAGGTGTCGATGAATTCCGCGAGCGCGGCATTGCCCTCTGCCGCCGCTTTCGCCAGCGGATGCTCGGCGGCGAGCGCGAGATAGGTCACGCCGTAGAGCGTATCCGGGCGCGTCGTGTAGATCGCGACATCGTCCATGCCGCCGGTGGGCGTCTCGAGCGCGAAGCGCATCTCGAGGCCGCGGCTCTTTCCGATCCAGTTGCGCTGCATGGTGCGCACCTGTTCGGGCCAGTGGACGAGCGTGTCGATGTCGGCGAGGAGTTCATCGGCGTAGGCCGTGATGCGGATGAACCACTGCGGGATCTCGCGGCGTTCCACCGCGGTGTCGCAGCGCCAGCAGCAGCCGTCGACCACCTGCTCGTTGGCCAGCACGGTCTGGTCCTTGGGGCACCAGTTCACGGCCGAGACTTTCTTGTAGGCGAGGCCTTTTTCGTACAGGCGCGTGAAGAACCACTGCTCCCAGCGGTAGTAGGAGGGCTGGCAGGTGGCGATTTCGCGCGACCAGTCGTAAGCGAAGCCGAGGCGCTTCAGCTGGCTGCGCATGTAGTCGATGTTGGCGTAGGTCCAGCGCGCAGGTGCGGTGTTGTTCTGGATCGCGGCGTTCTCGGCGGGCAGGCCGAAAGCATCCCAGCCCATGGGCTGCAGCACGTTCTTGCCCGTCATGCGGTGGTAGCGCGCGATCACATCGCCCAGCGTGTAGTTTCGCACGTGCCCCATGTGCAGCTTTCCGCTGGGGTAGGGGAACATCGAGAGACAGTAGAACTTCTCCCGCGAGGGATCCGCCTGCACCTCGAAGGCACGGGTGTCCTGCCAGAAAGCTTGCGCCTCGGCCTCGATGCGGTCGGCTTGGTAGAGTTCTTCCATGGAAAGGGTGCGGCGCCGGGTAAAAACCGGAGGATACCCCAGCGCGGCAGGCCCTCAAAACCGGATGGGCGCCATTACTCCAGCACGCGCGGATCGCGTCGCAGTTCGCGCCGCGCCATCGCTTCCCACAGGAAGGGGAAACCATTGCCGTCGGTCATGGCGCCCATGGCTGCGGCGGTCTCGGGCACCACGGGTTTGCCGTCACCGAGTTGCTCCACCCGCCACGCGATCCGGCAGCGCCACTCCAGCGTGAGCGCGCGCAAATGCGCCTGACGGATGTCGCGCGCCACGAGGAACACGCCGTGGTTCGCGAGCAGCGCCCACTTGTGCTCACCGAGCGCTTCCACCGCGGCGCGCCCCGAGGCGTCGTCGTTCACGGTGCCGCGGTACTCGTCGTAGATCGCGGGGTCGGTGTCGACCAGCGAGGAGGTCTGGTCGTAGATGGGCGGCACGCGCTTGCAGGCGGCCCACACCGAGCCCCACTCGGGGTGGTTGTGGATGACGATGCGCACGTCGTGTCGCAAGGCGTGCATGTCGCGGTGCACATTGATCGCAGGGGTCACGTTCCACTGGCCTTCGATGATGCGGCCCTCGGTGTCGATGCGCAGGATGTCCGAGGCGCAGACCTCGTCCCACGCGAGTTCCCAGGGATTCACCAGCATCGTGCCATCGTCCATGCGGTAGGTGATGTGGCCGGCGATGTGGTCGTTGTAGCCCTCGGCGAAGAGCACGCGGCAGAGCAGCGCCACCTCCTGCTGCGGTGTCAGCGCGGGCAGGATCGGGTAGCGGCCCGGGTTCGGGATCAGCGGCGAAAGGCGTGCCCAGTTCAGTGTCGGATCGTTCGGATTCGCGGACATGGTGGTTTCCCGTGTGCGTTGCGTATGGGTATCAGGCCGAGAGTACGTCGTCCAGCAGCGCCATGCTCTCGCGCGTGGCCTTCTCGCGCAGTGCGCCCATGCGGATGCGGCGCAATAGCAGATCCTCGGCGTTGCGTGCCTGCTCATGGCGCAGGCCCCAGGCGAGTGCGGCGAGCGTGCAGGGCATCTCCGCGTGCACGGGCGCGGCGAGCGAGGGTTCCTCGCGCATCCACGCCTGCAGCGCGCCGGCCTCGGAGCCGTAGACCTCGAGCCATTCCTCTGCGGGCCAGTCCGCGCTCTTGCGATCCACGGCGCCGAAGATCTGCAGCGTCTCGGTGCGGCAGGGCGGGGCTTTCAGGCCGGCTGCGCGCAGGGCCTCGTCCAGTCCGTCCTCGGCCATCTTGCGATAGGTGGTCCATTTCCCGCCCATCACGCTGACAAGGCCGTGTGGCCCCGTTTCCACCACGTGCTCGCGGCTGATCTTCTTGCTGGCCACGCCATCGGTGCCCTCCGGGTGCACCAGCGGGCGCTGCCCCGCAAAGGACGCGAGCACATCGCTGCGTTGCGGGACGCGCTGCAGGTAGCGCCCCGCGTTGGCGAGGATGAAGTCGATTTCCTCTTCCGTGGGTTGCGGGTCGAGCTCGGCGCGCGGCATGGGCGTGTCGGTGGTGCCCACCAGCGTGTGTCCGTGCCAGGGGATCACGAAGAGCACGCGGCCGTCGTCGGTGTGCGGCACCATGATCGCGTGCTCGCTCGGCTGGAAGGAGCGGTCAAGCACCACGTGCACGCCCTGCGCCGGTTCGATCAGCGGTATCGCACGCGTACTTTCCAGCGAGCGGATGCTGTCGGCGAAGATGCCGGTGCAGTTGATGACGGCGCGGGCACGCACGGTGAACGCCGCGCCGCTCTCATCGTCCTGCACGCGTGCGCCACGGACGCGCGTGTTCTCGATCAGCAACTCGTCCACCCGCAGCCCCGTGGCCGCAGCCGCACCGCAGGCCACCGCTGTCCGCATCAGGCTGATCGCCATGCGCGCGTCATCGAACTGCCCGTCGAAATACTCCACTCCCCCGCGAAGGCCATCGAGATGCGCGTTGGGGATGCGCGCCAGCACTTCATCGCGGTCGAGGAAACGGCTGGGCTTGAGATTCAGCCGCCCGGCGAGCGCGTCGTAGAGCAGCATGCCGGTGCCGTAAAAAGGCCCTTCCCACCACTGGTAACTGGGCACCACGAAAGCGAGCGGGTGCACCAGGTGAGGGGCGTTGCGGTGCAGCAAGCCGCGCTCGTGCAGCGCCTCGCGCACGAGCCCGAACTCCATCTGTTCGAGGTAGCGCACGCCACCGTGCACGAGTTTGGTGCTGCGGCTGCTGGTGCACTTGGCCCAGTCGTGGGCCTCGACGATGGCCGTGGAGAGCCCGCGGCTTGCCGCGTCCACCGCTACGCCCAGACCGGTGGCGCCGCCGCCGATGACCAGCACATCGAAATCGGTGGAACGCAGCCGTTTGAGCACCGCTGCGCGTGCCTCGGCTCCCGCCCGGCGAGCCTCGCGCAGGATGCGTACGGCCGATGCGTTCCACGTCGTCATCGTCTGCTCCGCTCAGCCGTCTTCCGGGCTTGCGATACCCGGTCGCGCCAGCACTGCGAGCAGCATCAGCACGCACAGTGCCATCACGGGCCAGTAGCCGAGCTGGGTGTAGGGCGTGCTGCCCGTGCGCGGTTGCACCTCTCCGCGTACGACCTCACGGCTGAACTGCCCGCCGCGCACCGTCACCGTGCCGCGGTGGTCGATCAGAGCAGAGACGCCATCGTTGGTGGCGCGCAGCAGATCGCGGCTGTTTTCGAGCGCGCGCATGCGCGCCATCTCCAGGTGCTGCAGCGGCCCCAGCGAGGCGCCGAACCACGTGTCGTTGCTCACTGTGAGCAGGAGCCCTGCGCCCGCCGCGCCCCTGCGCACCAGTTCGGGATACACGATCTCGTAGCAGATGGAAGGCGCGATGGTGGTGCCCGCGCCCGCGAGCAGCGTCTGCTCCGCCGGGCCCGCGGTGAAACTCGACATCGGCAGATCGAAAAACGCGATCAGGCCGCGCAGCGCACTCTCCAGCGGCACGTATTCCCCGAAAGGCACCAGATGTCGCTTGTGATAGACGCCCGATTCAGAGCCCAGTGCCGCCACGCTGTTGTAAGCCACGTAGCCCCGCTTCTGTGCGGGATCTTCCTGGCGGCTCGGCAGGCCGAGCAGCAGCGTGCTGCCCGAGGCTGCGGCGCGCGCGGCCTGCGTCGAGAGGAAGTCGGTCACGGTGTCGAAGTAGGCGGGCACGGAGGACTCCGGCCACACCACGAGATCGCTGCCCCACACGGGTTCGCTCAGGCCCGCGTAGATGCCGAGGGTGTTCTCCAGGTGGTCCGGCTCCCATTTGAGGAGTTGCGGGATGTTGCCCTGCACCAGCGCCACCGAGAGCGGTGTGCCCGAGGGCGTACTCCATTCGATGCGCGCAAGCGGCCAGGCCGCCACCCAGAGCGCCGCGACCAGCGCCAGCGTGGCGCCGCGCGCCAGAGGCTCTCCGGGCGCGGGGCGTGACAGCAGCCACACCGAGGCAGCGGCGCTGAAAGCGAGCAGCAGGCCGATGCCGTACACGCCCACCATGGGCGCCCAGCCAGCGAGCGGGCCGTCCATCTGGCTGTAGCCCGCCAGTAGCCACGGGAATCCGGTCAGCACCCACTCCCGCGACCACTCCACCAGCACCCACATTGCAGGGAAGCCGAGCAGCACGCCGCCACGCCTGGGCCGCAGAAGGCGTACCCAGGCCCACATCCCGAATGCCGTGAACAGCGCGAGCCCCGCGCAAAAAAGAAAGGTCAGCCCCGCTGCCAATGGCACCGGCGCATCGCCGTAGCGGTGGATGCTGACGAAGATCCAGGACGTGCCCGTGCCGAAAGAGCCGAGTCCGAAGAGCCAACCCCGCCACGCGGCCTGGGCCGCGGTGCCCTTCAGGCAGGTGACAAGCAGAACAGCCAGTGCCAACGGTGCGATCGGCCACCAGCTGACAGGGGCGAGCGACAGGGGCAGCGCCGCGCCCGAGACAAGCGCCGCGGCCTGCGCCGCCAAGCCGGCGCGCTGGAAACGCCTCATCCGCCGGAGGCGCCGGGGTCCAGATTGAGCCGCAGCAGGTGGATCTGGCGGCTGTCGGCGTTCAGTACCTTGAACTGGAAGCCCTCGATTTCGGCCACCTCGTTGCGCCGCGGCAGGTGCCCGAAGGCCTGCATCACGATGCCGCCGATGGTGTCGAACTCCTCGTCGCTCAGTTGCGCGTCGAAATGCTCGTTGAACTCCTCGATGGGCGTGAGCGCCTTCACGAGGTAGTCGTTTTCGGAGAGTTTCTTGATGAACGTGTCCTGCTCGCGGTCGTGCTCGTCTTCGATATCACCGACGATCTCCTCCAGCACGTCCTCGATGGTCACCAGCCCTGCCACCCCGCCGTACTCGTCGATCACGATGGCGATGTGGTTGCGGTTCTCGCGGAACTCCCGCAGCAGCACGTTCAGCCGTTTGCTCTCGGGAATGAACGTGGCCGGACGCAGCAGTTGCGTGATTTCGAAGCGGTCCTGCGTACCGGAAAGCAGCTGCGGCAGCAGGTCCTTGGCGAGCAGGATGCCGAGCACATCGTCGCTGGACTCGCCGATAACGGGATAGCGCGAGTGGCCGGCCTCGATCACCTGGCGCAGTACCTCGGCGGGTTCGGCATCGGCGTCCAGGCAGACCATGCGCGGGCGCGGCACCATCACATCGCGCACCTGCTGGTGCGCCACATCGAGCGCGCCCTGCATGATCTGGTGGGTTTCGGCGTCGATCACCTCGTTCTGCTCGGCCACGGCAAGGATATCCAGCAGGTCCTTGCGGGTGTGCGGGTCGGAGGAAAAGATCTGGGCGATCTTCTCGAGCCAGGAACGTTCGTCTGTGTCGTCGTCGCGGTCGCGTTCTTCGCTCATCTGGCGGTATCGGCAGGGGTGGGTGTGTAGGGGTCAGGCAGGCCCATGGCGCCGAGGATACGACGCTCGAGGCCTTCCATGTGTGACGCCTGACGCGGGCGCTGGTGGTCGAGCCCCAGCAGGTGCAGCGTGCCGTGCACCACCAGATGGGCCCAGTGGGCGCGTTCGGGCTTGTGCTGCTCGAGCGCCTCGCGGCGCAGCACGGGGGCGCAGAGCACGATGTCACCGAGCAGCGGCAGCGTCACGCCACGCGGGAGGTCGGCCGGGAAGGACAGCACATTCGTGGCGTAGTCCTTGCCAAGGTAGCGGCCATTCAGCTCCTGCATTTCGGCTTCATCTACCACACGCAGGCAGAGCTCGGCGTCTTCGCGACGGCCTGCCAGCGCGGCCCGCGCCCATTCGCGCAAGCTGCGCTCGGAGGGCAGTCGGGGCAGGGCGCTCACGCGCTCGACGTGGATGCGCGCGCCCACCTCAATCGCGCCCGGGCACGGCAGGGTTGCGGCTGTCGGGGTTCTCCCAGGCCTCGTAGGCCTCGACGATGCGCTGCACCAGCGGGTGTCGCACCACATCGCGGGCGCTGAACCAGGTGAAGCCGATGCCTTCCACGCCTTCCAGGAACTTCACCACCTGCGCGAGCCCCGAGGCGGTGCCGCGCGGCAGGTCGACTTGCGTGATGTCGCCGGTGATCACGGCCTTGGAGCCGAAACCGATCCGCGTGAGGAACATCTTCATCTGTTCCGGCGTGGTGTTCTGGCTCTCGTCCAGGATGACGAAGGCGTTGTTCAGCGTGCGGCCGCGCATGTAGGCGAGCGGGCAGACCTCGATCACGTGGCGCTCGATCAGCTTGGCGACGTGCTCGAAGCCCATCATCTCGTAGAGCGCGTCGTAGAGCGGGCGCAGATAAGGATCGATCTTCTGCGCGAGATCACCCGGCAGGAAGCCGAGCTTCTCTCCCGCTTCCACAGCCGGGCGCACCAGCAGGATGCGCCGCACCTGATCGGATTCCAGCGCCGCCACCGCACAGGCCACGGCGAGGTAGGTCTTGCCGGTGCCCGCGGGCCCGATGCCGAAGTTGATGTCGTGGCCCTGGATGGAGCGCACGTAGTGCTGCTGGCTGCGACCACGCGGGCGCACGAGCATTTTCCGTGTGCGCACCGCGCCGAATTGCGTTACCTCACCCTCGGTGCCCGGCGGCGCCGGCTCCACCGCTTCGGTGCCGGCCTCGCGCAGTTGCAGGTGCACCTGTTCAGCGCCCAGCTCCAGATGCCGGGCGGTCTCGTCGTAGAGGGCGGAAATCACCGAGCGTGCGGTTTCGCAGGCCTCCGTGGCTCCTTCGACGCTGAAGTGTGCGCCGCGGCTGCTGATGCGCACACCGAGCCGCTGTTCGATCAGCTGCAGGTGTTCGTCGTACTGCCCGCACAGCCTGGCAAGGCGGCGCGAGTCGGCGGGTTCGAGGAGGAATCTGAGTGGAGGACTGCTGTTCAAGTGGGGTGTGTTGGCCGCTGCGGCGGCTGAGGATGAAGCCGCAGGATAACGTCAATCCATGGGCGGTGAAAGCGGAGCGTGCGGCGTGCTTCCCCCTCCCGCTTTGCACGTGCGTCGGTCTCACCGGCAGCCGCAGACCGGGTGCTGCGTCGCGGCGGCAGCACCCGGCAGGATTGCCCCGCTCCTGTCAGAACTCGTAGACGAAGTTGATGCCGAGGGTCCGTCGCTCCGCCCAGGCCACATCCCGGGTGGAGTAGCCCGCCGGTGTCGCACTGCCGTCCGGGGCCGGCACCGAGATTGCCGCACCGTTGGCAATCGCGTGCAGTTCCCACTCCTCATCGAGGACGTTGTTGGCGAATACATCGATGCGGCCACTGCGGTCGTTGGCCAAATCGATCCGCCAGGAAAGCCGCGTGTCCAGCAGGCCCGTCGACGGACGCGTATACAGCTCACGTCCGGGGGCTGCCTTGCCCACGGGTGCGGAGAGGTAGATCAGGTCTTCCCAGCGGTAGTTCAGGATCAGGGACAGGCTGCTTTTCGCAAACTGCGCAAACTCCCAGTCGAGCGCCACGTTGTAGCTGTTCTCCGGGGCGTAAGGCATCGAGAACACGTCAGCCACGTTGTCGCCTACCTGGTACGGCGAGTAGGGGTTCGAGGCCGGGTCGAAGGTGGTGCCGGCCGGCGCGATCACCTCGTCGTAACTCGCATCGAGGTAGGAGTAATCGAAGGATATCCGCAGCGACTCGATCGGCTGGAACACGGCCTCGAGTTCAAGGCCGCTGACGGACGCTTTGCCCGCGTTCAGCGCCGTAACGATCGAGAGATCGAAGGGGTTCGTGTTGAAGAACAACTGGGCGTCGTCGTATTTGCTGTCGAATACGGCCGCGTTCAGCAGCAATTTGCGATCGAACAGGAATGACTTCAAGCCGATTTCATAGGTAACGACGTTCTCCGGGCCGTAAGTGCGTCCGAGCTGGCCGATGTCGACGGATTCACTCGCTCCCCCGGATTTGTACCCCGTGGCGTAGCGGAAGTAGGTGCTGACGTCATCCGTCCACCTGTAGTTCAGCGTGGCGGCCGTGTTGAACTCGCTCGAGTCGGTCTTGGCGCTGGTGACCTGGTCGGGGATATTCGGGTCCGGTTCCTGGCCGATCACGAGATCGCAGTTCGAGAACACGGTGACGAAGTCGCAGAAGGGCGCTGTCGCTGCGTAGGAGGGCGACGCCGCGTCCATCAGGCGAAAGCGGTTCTGCAGGGTGCGATCGGCTTCGCGCTTGTCTTTGGTGTAACGGCCACCGAGGGTCACGTCAAGACGGTCATCGAGCACGGGCGGGGTCCATGTCACCTGCGCGAAGGCCGCTTTCGACTCGGCTTCGGCGCTCACGTCGCGGTCCTTGGACAGGAACAGCAACGGGTCAAACGGGAAGGTCGGGAGATCCCGGATGACCAGGTTCTGGAAGTGCTCTGCTTCTTCCTCGAAGTAGTAGAGCCCGACAAGGTAGTCGACACGGTCGTCCAGTGCCGTCCCGAGCACCTGCAGCTCCTGCGAGAAGTGGTTGAATTCGACGTCGTCGAGTGTCCGGAAGCCGACGAAGAACGTATCGCCGTAATCCTGCGACCATTCCGTATGTACGTCGCGGTAGCCCGTGAGCGAGCGCAGCGTCAGACTTTCGCTGACTTCCCAGCTCAGCGTCAGGCCGGTGTTGTCGAAGTCGGCATCACTCTTCTTGAGGTCGAAGGTCCGATAGGCCTCGTCCTCGGGCTTTCCGTCGCTCTCATATCCCGGGATGAACGACAATGCGTCGTTCACGTAGTAGTTGGGCGTCGAGCCCATGTCGCCGTGCTCGTAGAAGAAGTCGGCCGAGAAGGGACCTTCATCGTCCCAGCGCAGCGCCACGCGGCCGGCGGTCTGCTCCTCCTCGCCGAAATTGTGCTCGCCGCCCGGGTTCTCGACGAAACCGTCCTGCTGGCGTCTCAGGATCGAGAGCTTGGTCTTCAGGCCGCCGACCGCCGGCAGGTCGAGCGCGCTGAGGCTCCGGAACCTGCCCTCGGAGCCGAAACCGACTTCCTGCTTGAAGCCCAGTTCACCGGTGGGTTTCTTGCTGATCATGTTCACCGCGCCGCCGGTCGAGTTGCGACCGTAGAGCGTGCCCTGCGGCCCCCGCAGCACCTCGACGCGCTCTATGTCGGCGAGGTCGAAGGTCACGACCTGTGCGCGTGAGAGATAGAATCCATCCTGGTAGAGGCCCACCGCGCTGTCGGTCGTGATCTGCGCGGCATCCGCCACCCCTTGCCCGCGCATGTACAGGATCAGCGTGTTGTTCGAACTCGGGTAGGGTGTCACGGAGATGCTTGGCGAAATCCTGGCAACACCCGCGAAGTCCGTGATGCCACGGTTCTGCAGCACCTCGGCGGGGAGCGCGGAGATCGAGATCGGCGTGTCCTGAAGGCTGGTCTCGCGGCGCTCTGCCGTGACGATGATCTCTTCGAGCCCGCCCGATGACGCCGCTGCGTCGGTTTGTGCCTGCGCGATAGCAGCAGGCAGGCCCAGCATGGCCACGGTGCTGCCGGCGATACTCAGAATGAATTTCTGTTTGCGGTACATGATAGCTCTCCCGGTTCGATTGGTTGTCTTTTGCAATCAGTCGTCTCGCCCCGTGGGCACCTGCATCACTCGGGTATCACGTAACCCGTGGGCAGGCTTCCCATCTGGACGGTCTGGTTGCACATCCGCTCCACGATGCGCCAGCCGTCCGATGTTCTTGTCAGCTTGTCGAAGTAATACCCCGCGTTGGTGATGACCTCCTGCGAGCCATCCGGCCTCATGCGTGCCATGGGGGCGAGGAAGTAACACCGCGAGTGGGCCTCCGCGCCCGAAAACTCGATGTTCACGTTCGAGATGAAGTGAAGATTGATCGGCCATGGCGCCAGCGCGCGATCGAGCCACTCGAGCGTCGGCCTGTACGGGCCTTTTTTTCCGCCGGTGCTCGTGTAGTCGATGGTGCCTCCGGGACCGAAGACGGTGTCCATGAGCTCCCACTTCCGCTGGTCGGCCATCCAGGCGTAGCGATAGAGGAGCTGCTCGATCTCGTAGCGGTCTTGCTGGTGGCTGTCGCTCATGCGTTCCCTCCAGGCTGATTTACCCTAGCCGGGTCTTATATCGTTTCAGAGTACGCCCTTTGAAACGAAATTCAACCTCCTGATCAGGTTTTAAGCCGGATATCGTACCCTTCAAGGTATTTTGATCTGGTGCAGCTTTGCTTGCACACTCCCACTCAAGTTGGCTGTGTGGCGCAAGCGGGGGTGAGGGCATGGAAGGCGAAGACCAGCGGATCTTCGAATTGTTGTGCCAGAACGGCCGCCGATCCAACCGCGAGATTGCCGGGGCGCTGCAGTTACCCGAAAAGCAGGTTTCACAGCGGATACGCCGGATGATCGTCGACGACGACATGCGGATCCTCACGGTCACGGACATCTTCGCCGCCGGTTACGAATTCATGCTGCTGATCGGCGTGGAGGTGGCTCTGCGCGCCGCGAACGAGGTGGCAGAGGATCTCGCGCGACTCCCCGACGTCGTCTCGGTGCTGCTCACGATGGGTTCCTGCGACATCGAGATCATTGTCATCGCCGAGAACCACGGCTCGCTGGTCGACTTCGTGAGCGAGACCCTGTCCTCGGTGCCGGGGATCCGGAGCTTCCAGTTGAGCCTCTGCCTGCAGATCTACAAGTACGGCACCGGCGCGGGCCCGCTGTTGTCCCGTCCGAATCCGCCTATGGAGCTGCCGGTCACAGGGATGATGGACGATCTCGACAAGGCCATCGTGGCCCGGCTATGGGCCGATCCGCGATCAACGAACCAGGCAATCGCCAGCTCCCTCGCGCTGTCCGAGTCCGCAGTACGTGTGCGGATCAACACGATGCGCAAGCGCAACCTGATCCGGATCACCGCGATGAAGAACATGCGCATCGAGAGCGGACAGATGTTCGCTTCCATCGGCGTGGAAGTCGCGGGGCGGGACATTGTCGCCGTGGCCAGGGATCTCGCGGCTTTGCCGGACACGGGGTTCGTTGCGACGGTGCTGGGGCGCTATCACATCCTGGTGATGGGTCTCCTGGGCAGCGCCCGCGAACTGAACGAATTGCTGGCAAGGCGGATAGAGCGCATCGCGGGGGTCCAGAAGGTCTACACCTCGCAGGTGCTG
This sequence comes from Pseudomonadales bacterium, assembly GCA_044352225.1. Lineage (GTDB taxonomy): Bacteria > Pseudomonadota > Gammaproteobacteria > Pseudomonadales > UBA5518 > UBA5518. The sequence continues at coordinate 15,300 of JBILEG010000005.1, forward strand.
AGCTTCGTGAAGTACGACACGCGCTGGACCGCTCTCATTGACGAACCGCCTGTTTGACCTGGGGCCGCCCCCGGGCTCAACGACACAGGAACGCGCCGTCTGCGACGAGCGAATGCCCGTTGACGTAGGACGATTGCTCGCTGCAGAGCCACAGCACGGCGGCTGCGATTTCATCTGCAGACGCCAGACGACCGGTCGGCAGGCTACCCAGTATCTGCCGCTCGAGCTCCGGTCCCTGGCTGATGGCTTCCTCGACCATCGGCGTTCGCGTGGAACCCGGCAGGACGGCGTTCACGCGCAAACCCTTCGGTGCCACTTCCATGGCGGCGGTCTTGGTCAGCGCCAGCACGGCGTGCTTGCTCGCGGAGTAGGGGCAAAGGTAGGGAATGCCCACCAGCCCCGCGCCCGAGGAAATGTTGACAATGCTGCCGCGGCCCGCAGGGATCATCGCTCTCAGCTGGTGCTTCAGGCCGAGGAAGACCCCCGTCAGGTTGATGGCAAGCACCCGCTGCCAGTCCTCGAGTTGCGTCTGGTCGATGCTCGCGGAAGCGCCGACGACACCGGCGCAATTGACCGCGTAATCGATCTGGCCGTATGCCGATTGGCAAAGCTCCACGCCTGCCACGCTGGTTGCCTCTTCCGTGACATCACCCACCACAGTGCACGCGGTCTTGCCGGAGCGCGAGAGCTCGGCAAGCAGCGCCTGCAGCCGCTCTGCGTTGCGATCCACCATCACAACCCGGCAGTCCTGCGCTGCGAACTGACGGGCACAGGCTTCGCCGATGCCCGATGCCGCGCCGGTGACCAGCGCGACCTTGTGCTTCATGTCTGCGTAACGGACTTGAGCCATATATCCTCCCATCGATAGAAAAAAGCGGCATGGCTGCGCTCAACCGAGGAGCCGTGCCATCCGCTCGATGAACGCGACGATTGCGTCCCCATCCGCACCGGGTGGCCTCAGGATGAGCCGCTGCACGCCGAGCTCTGCGTACTGTTCGAGTACATCCCGATCCACGTCGAGGTAGGGCGTGATGCTGATTTCGAGAGGCCCGAGCGACGCGGGCCGCGTGACCCGCGTCGCCGCGAGCTGCAGGCCCGCGAGGTGCTGCCCGGTGGCAGCCGGATCGAGGCCAAAGCCGTACCAGCCGTCACCGAGTGCAACCGCGCGACGATGACCGGCAGAGCTCATTCCGCCGACGATGATCGGAGGATGCGGACGCTGGATGGGGCGCGGATGTGCATCGACATCCGCATAGCGGAAGAAACGCCCTTCAAAGTGGGGTTTGGCCGAAGTCCAAAGGTCACGCAGCACCGCGATGCTCTCGTCAGCACGCGCTCCGCGCTCCTCGTAGGGAATGCCGCAGGCGGCAAACTCCTGCGGGATGTAGCCGGTACCGAGGCCGAACAGCAGGCGTCCGCCGGATATGTAATCGAGGCTCGCGAGTTCCTTCGCGAGCACGACGGGATGGTGCTGCGGCAGGATGATCACGCCGGTACCGAGCCTGATTGAGCGCGTGTGGCCTGCGATGTGTGCGAGCGCAACGGCGGGGTGGATGAACGGCTCGCTCGCCGGGATCGGCGACTCGGGCGGCTGCGGTTCGGGCAGCACGACATGCTCGGCGGTCCAGAGCGATTCGAACCCCGCCGCCTCGGCGGCGACGGCAACGCGCAGCGCCGTGGCGGGATCCACGCAAGGACCGATGTTTATCCCGTAAAGCCCGAGTTTCATGCCCAATACTCCCCGCGAATGACTCTCGCCAACACGCTGATGCGCTGAACTGGTGGATCAGCCCGACAGGGCTGCCGGTGGCGTCTCGATCGCCTCGAAACCCAGTTCGCTGCAGCTGCCGATGGCAGGGCCACGCTCCGGGACCTCGATCACCGCGCCGGGCGTCGTCGGCCAGACCCAGAACAGCGCATCCAGCGGATAGGCCGTCTGCAGCGGGTCGAGTGGCAGGTCACGGGAAACACGCATGACCGCACCTTGGTTGCGCCGGATCAGCTCCTCACCGAAGCGGGTGATGTCCGCGGCGAAAGCGGCAGGGTCCGCGGTTGGCGCGCGCGTGATCGCCAGGCCACGCTTGCGCACCAACCACGGCTCGATCGGGCGTTGCGGCCCGAACAGCAACTCATCGCTCACCGGGCAAGAGGCCATGCGTGGGCGGTCCATGAAATTCGCTTCGTCGCGGTGCAGTACTTCGCCTGCCGGCGAGGCCACCCAGGTGGCGATGTCCGCCGCGACCTCCGGTGCCGTGAACCACCATTCCGGCAGGCAGTCGAAGCCTGGCTCCTGCACTGCGCCCGCAGCGACATGGTTTCGCACGTACTTCGTGAAGGAGCGTATGCGGCTCAGGGCGAGCAGCACATGCTGCGTCTCGTAGTAGTGGCGGAAGTCGGCGCGGGAGATATCGGGGCGGCGCGGGATGAAGCCTATGACCTTGATCATGCAAAACCTGCTGTTGTCTGTCTTTGCAGAACGGCGACGTTCGGGCGGGAAATGGATCGCAAGCCCCCCGGATTCGGGGCTAATGTATGCCGAGCCCGTGCCGGCGTGCCAGCATGGCGAGGGCGCCGCTCGTGCACGATCAACCTGAACGTACCCTGGAGATCTCGATGACAGACTCATTTTTCGCTGACCGGTACGGCCCCTGGGCGCTGATCGCGGGTGGGTCCGAGGGGATCGGCAGGAGCTTCGCGCTCGAGCTCGCCGCACGCGGCGTCAACCTCATCCTCGTCGCGCGCAGCGCCGCACCGTTGGAGGAGGCCGCATCGATCATCCGTAGCAGATACGCGGTGGTCGTGCAGACGGCGGTGCTCGATCTCACCGGCGAGGATCTGGCACAGCGCCTGGAAACGCTCTGCGCCGGCAAGGACATCGGGATGCTCGTCTACAACGCCGGCGCGGTGCACGGGGCGGGCTTCTTCCTCGACCAGCCGCTCGCACGGGCGATGACGCTGATCCGCCTGAATTGCATCGGCCCCGTGACGCTCGTCCACACGCTGGGCGGCAAGATGAAACAGCGCGGTCGCGGCGGCATCATCCTGATGTCCTCGATGTCCGGTCTCGCAGGCGGTGGCTTCGTGGCGGCCTACGGCGCCACAAAGTCCTTCGAGATCACGCTGGCCGAGGCGCTCTGGTTTGAACTGGGTACCGCCGGCGTCGACATGCTGGGCCTCGTTGCCGGCGCCACCCTCACGCCCTCGATGGCGCGGTCCGGCGCGAAGTTCGGTACGCCGGGCGAGCAGTCCTCATCGGAGCCCAATACCGTTCCGATGGATCCGGACGATGTCGTGCGTGAGGCTCTTTCGCAACTCGGCAGGACGCCGGTGTGGATCGCCGGCGAGAAGAACCGCGAAGCGGCTAAGTGGCTGCGCAGCGCGCCGCGGGAGGAGCTCGTTCCCGCCATGACAGCAGCAGCTGCACGGATCTACGGCATGACAGTGCCGCCGCTCCGCGGGCGGAAGGGGTGATGCCGTGAACCGCTCATCCGCATTGCAGGACATCCTCGATACGCCTGTCCCTTCGGGGATCTTCGCTCCGCATGCCGTCCCGGGCATGCCCGCGTCAGTGGACAGGATGCCGCACCAATTTCTCGAAGCTGTCCGTCAGACCGAGGGCGATGTGATCCCGATCCGCGACGGCATGATCGACGGCGTTCCGTTTCCCTTCTTCGCCTCGCGTGACCCGGGTCGGCAGAGCTACGTCGTCGTCGGCTTCGACACCGTGAAACGCATGGCCCTCGACTACGCGTCCTTCGCGCAGGATTACGTCGAGCACATGGAAGTCCTGATGGGCAAGAACGTGATCGGCTCGCTCGACCCGCCGCTGCATCGCAAGTACCGGGGTCTCGTGAGCCAGGCCTTCGGGGCGCAGGCCATCGCCACGTTGAGCCACGAGGTGATCGAACCCCTGGTGGACGGACTGCTCGATCGGATCGCGGCACGGGATACCTGCGACCTTGTTCCCGCGCTCACTGATCGCCTGCCGGTGCTCCTGATCGGCCATATCTTCGACCTGCCCGTCGAGCACTACGGCCGGTTTGCGAGCCTCTCGGGCCGCCTGCTCGCGGCAGGCTTCGACTGGGAGGATGCGCTCGATGCCTCGCGGGAACTTGAGACGCTGTTCCGCGACATGATCGACAGGCGCCGCGCAAACCCCGGCGATGACATCATCAGCCGCCTGATCGCCGCGCGCGTCGATGACGAGCAACTCGAGGACGATGACATCATCTCGTTCTGCCGCGCGCTGCTGCCGGCAGGCATGGAAACCACTGCGCGCGCGCTGAGCGGGATGATGACCGTACTGCTGTCGGAGCGCGCCCATTGGGAACGCCTTCTCGCCAACCCTGATCTGGCCCCCGGTGCGGTGGAGGAACTGCTCCGCTGGAACGCACCGGCGCAGGCGATGCCCAAGCGTCCTGTGCGTGACATCGAGATCGGTGGCCGCACGCTACCTGCGGGAGCGAGCCTCTGGGTGCTCACGGGCCACGCCAACCGGGATCCGCTGCACTGGGAACGGCCACATGACTACGACATGACGCGGCCGCGATCCCAGCACCTTGCGTTTTCCCTCGGGCCGCATCTGTGTCTCGGTCATCAGCTCGCGCGGCGTGAACTCGAGGTCGTGCTGCGGCGGATGCTCGATCGCCTGCCCGGCCTGCGGCTGGATCCGGATGCCGCGCCGCCGGTGATCCATGGTGTGTTTTCACGCTCCGCCGACAGGGTCGACGTACGACCCCGCGGGTGAGTCACTCCGGCAGCGAGAACGCGATAACGTAGTCGCCCGTCGTGGTGCCGAGGTGAGCATGCCCTCCGGCTGCGATCACCACATATTGCCGGCCCGTTACGGGCGACACGTAGGTCATCGCCGAGGCCTGTCCTCCGGCGGGAAGCCGTCCCTTCCAGAGTTCGCTGCCCGTGGTCGTGTCGAAGGCGCGAAGGTAATTGTCTACTGTGGCGGCGATGAAGATCACGCCACCCTTCGTTACGGCGGCGCCGCCAAGACTGAACACGCCCGGGACGGGGATGCCGAGCGGCGCCTGGTCACGACTCGTGCCCAGAGGCCGCTCCCAGAGTACCCTGCGCGTGTCGAGATCGACCGCAGTGAGCGTGCCCCAGGGCGGTGCATTGCAAGGCAAGCCGAGCGGCGACAGGAAGGGGCCGTACTCGACCGCATAGGGCGTTCCGTTCATCGGCAGCAGGGCCGAGAAACGCCTCACGCTACCCTTCGCCTGCATGTATTGCGCCTCCTCGCGCGGCACCAGTCGGGCGAGGAAAGGCATGTAGGAGGCGTTGACGATCATCACGCGGCGCTGTTCGTCGACCGCGACGCTGCCCCAGTCCATAACGCCGAAATTGCCGGGATACTGGATGGTCGGAGTGACCGAGGGGGGCGTGAAGCGGCCCTCGTAGCGACGCGAGCGGAACTCGATCCGGCAGAGGAGTTGGTCGAGTTGCGTGGCGCCCCACATGTCCGCCTCGGTGAGGGACCGTGGCGAGAATCCCGGCATGCCGGTGGATACTGGCTGCGTGGGTGAGTAGCGTTCGCCCGGCACATCGCCTTGTGGCACAGGCTTCTCCTCGATCGTCGCCAGCGCACGGCCGTCGCGGCGATCGAGCAGGAACACTTCACCGGTCTTGGTCGGCAGGATCAGCGCGGGCACCGTGTCGTCGGCCGCGAGCAGGTCCACCAGCACGGGCTGCGAACCCAGGTCGTAGTCCCACAGATCGTGGTGCACGGTCTGGAAAGACCATCGCAGCCGGCCCGTGGCAGCTTCGAGCGCCACCACTGAACTCGAATGGCGATCGAAAGCCGCCGAGCGCTGCGCGCCGTAGTAATCGGGCGCGGCATTTCCGGTGGGCACGTACACCAAGCCCAGCGCCGGGTCCGCGCTGAATAGCGTCCACGCATTCGGCGAGCCGCGTGGATACACCTCACCTGTTTCGAGCGGGCCGGACTCGGCAGGCCGCCCCGCGTCCCACGCCCAGAGCAGGCGCCCCGAGATGGCGTCGTAGGCGCGGACGACTCCGCCCGGCATGTCGGTCGAGACGTTGTCGGGCACGGCGCCCCCAACCACGACGACATCCCCGATAACCGACGGCGGTGATGTCACGCTCTGGAAACCGGGCGGTACATCACCCAGGCCCTTGCGCAGCGAGACCGCTCCATCCTGCCCGAAACCCGGGCAGGGTTTGCCGGTCGTGGCATCGAGTGCGAGCAGTCGCCCATCGACGGTGCCGAGAAGGATGCGCCGCGGGCAGTCAGCCACCGGAGGCCGCGTTTCGTGAAAGGCCACGCCGCGACACACCAGCATGCCGAGGCCGGTTTCGTCCACCTCAGGATCGTGACGCCAGCGCTCCTTGCCGGTGTCGGCGTCGAGAGCGATAACGATGTTGCGTGGCGTGCACAGATAGAGCGTGTTATCCACGAGTATCGGCGTAGCCTCGAAAAGAGCGGCGGATCTGCTGTGGGGATATCGCTCGGGGACGTCGCCCGTGCGGTACTGCCAGGCAGGCGCGAGCCGATGCGCGTTGTCCGTGGTTATCGCGGTGGCCGTCGAGTAACGCGTCCCCGCGGATGTGGCGCCGTATTCGCGCCATCCGGCTGCTGACGATGGCGTCGGCGAGAGGCCTGCGGGGGAGGGTTCGGTTGCCGCATCCGTGGACGAGGCAAGGGGTCTCGCCAGCGCCATGATCACGACCACGCCGACCGCGCTGAAAACAAGAGCCGGCAGGGCGGGGTGATACAGCGCACCGGACGGTGAAGGTTGCGCGTCGAGAAGTGCGCTGCGCAGCGATGGCATGCACAGGCAAAGCGCAACCACGAGAGGCAACCCGATCCTCGGGACGAGTTGCCAGAAGTCCAGCCCGACCTCCGTCAGCGCCCACACGAGGGACGCCGCCAGCACGAGGAGATACAGAGGCAGCGCAAAAGGCCTTCTCCGCCACAGCAACGCGCCGGAGGCGAGCGTCGCAACGCCGGCGAGCAGGTAATACCAGGTGCCCCCCAGGCTCGCGAGCCACCCACCACCGATGGCGAGGCTGCCTCCGAGCGCGACGAGTAGCAGACTGAGCAGCGTGAGCGTGAGCGTGAGGTGCTTTGTGGAGGTCATGCCCCCAGTCTAGCGTGCCCCACCCCGGGAGTTCACCACGTGTGCGAACTGAAAGCACCCTGCAGCGCGAATCAGAGAGCCTCGGTTAGCAGGTCCTTTGCGGGCCGCCCGCGGAGTGAATTGGGCAAGGCCTCGGTAATCAGCACCGGAATGAAATCCCCCACCGCCACGGCGGCATCGGCGCTGAAGTTCACCGTGCGGCTGTTGCTGGTCTTGCCCCGCAACTCGCCCGGGTCCCGCCGCGAGCGGCCATCGACCAGCACCATCTCCGTGCTGCCCACCATGCGCCGGCTGATCTCGAAGGCCTGGCGGTTGATGGTGGCTTGCAGGTGCTGCAGGCGCTCGAGCTTCAGTTCGGGCGGCGTGGTGTCGGGCAGGTTTGCCGCCGGGGTGCCGGGGCGCGAGCTGTAGACGAAGCTGTAGCACTGGTCGAAGCCCACATCCTCGATAAGCCGCATCGTGTCTTCGAAGTCGCGCTCGGTCTCGCCGGGGAAACCCACGATGAAATCCGAGGAAATGCACACATCCGGGCGCGCCCGGCGGAGCTTGCGGATGGTCGATTTGTATTCCAGCGCCGTGTGGTTGCGCTTCATGGCGGCGAGGATGCGATCCGACCCGCTCTGCACCGGCAGGTGCACGTGGGTGGCGAGTTCGGGAAGGGTGGCGTGCGCCTGCACGAGGGAATCGCTGAATTCCAGCGGGTGCGAGGTCATGTAGCGGATGCGGCCGATGCCCTCGATGGTGGCCACGCAGCCCAGCAGTTCCGCGAAGTCCACTACCTCGCCCACGTGGTTGCGGCCGCGGTAGGCGTTCACATTCTGGCCGAGCAGTGTCACTTCGCGCACCCCGCGCTCCGCGAGGCTCGCGATCTCCCAGATCACGTCGTCGAAGGGACGGCTCACTTCCTCGCCGCGGGTGTAGGGCACCACGCAGAAACTGCAGTACTTGCTGCAGCCCTCCATCACCGAGACGAAGGCCGAGGGGCCCTTCACTGAAGGTTCGGGCAGGCGGTCGAATTTTTCGATCTCGGGGAAGCTGATGTCGACCAGCGGTCGGCCTGCTGGCAGTGACTGCCGGGCATCGAGCATTTCAGGCAGGCGGTGCAACGTCTGGGGGCCGAAGACCAGATCCACCCACGGTGCCCGCTTGCCGAGCGCCTCGCCCTCCTGGCTTGCCACGCAACCGCCCACACCGATCACCACGCCGGGGCGCTGTGCCTTCAATTCCCGCCAGCGGCCGAGCTGATGGAAGACCTTTTCCTGGGCTTTCTCGCGGATGGAGCAGGTGTTGAGCAGGAGGACATCGGCCTCCGCTGCATCTTCCGTGGGCACGAGGCCGTGGGATTGCCGCAGCAGGTCAAGCATGCGCGAGGAGTCGTACTCGTTCATCTGGCAGCCGTGCGTTTGCACGAAGACCTTGCGCGGCGTTGGGTCGCTCATGGGGCTACAGCGATGCGTTATGCGTCAACGCGGGCGACAAGGGGGAACCGATCCGGATGCCGGATGGAGTCAACGGCGAGGTCCGGCCGGTAAAGGTGGCTTGTGACCTCAACTGTCGAAGTGCTTTGCCCACGCTGCGCCGATGTCATCTTCGTGCACCTTGATGAGGGAGTGTACCGCCCGTAGCTGGCGCTCATTGAGGCCCGGAGTCTGTGCGAGTTCAATGCGGGGCTCAAGCCAAAACTTTGCCTCGCCGTCCGTGCAGTGCACGTGACTTCAGAAATCACTTTGCGAAGTGCGCCGGCGAATGCGCCCCTTCGACTCTACGGGTGCGGCTACAGGCAACCTGCGCTCCTCCAGACGCCCCGTGACGTACTTGTGCAGGATGCTCGCGATGAGGGTCTGATAAGGCATGCCCTCCTGCAGCGCACGGGCCTGGATGTCCTGAAGATCGACGGACGACAGACGGATGTTCACCCGGCGGTCCTTGGTGGCTGTCGAGCGGGCGGCTGCCTTGAGCCTGACAAGCTCGGCCTTCGTGGCAACGGACCTCAGTGCGCCGGTCTCGTAGTCCGCTATGAGATCCCGCTCAGACGCATCAGTCGTTGCCATTTCGATCACCGTTTTTCAGGTAGTCCCGCGTGGCCTTGCGGCTCGGGATGACGGTTTTGAGGAAGAAGTGGTCCTCATGTTCGACAAACGGAACCAGGTAGGCGTACCTGTCCCAGGTCACGACCATCACCCGCTGGTTCGGGTACCGCTTCGGGTTCGGGTGCGCCAACACGTCCAGGAGCCCGTCGCCCTCTACCGCGACGACGACCTGCTC
>JBILEG010000112.1:0-8959 GCA_044352225.1 Pseudomonadales bacterium
TTCGATCATCTGCTCGAAGGCGATGCCGCGGCGCTGTATGCGTTCGAAGAGCACATCCACCGGCGCCTGCAGGTAGATGACCAGCTCCGGGCGCGGCGCGCTCGGCATCAGGCGCTCGAAGATCATTTGGTAGAGGCCGAACTCCTCTGGCGCGAGGTTGATCTCGGCGAAGAGGCGGTCTTTCTCGATCAGGTAGTCGGCTACGCGGCCGCTCTCGAAGAGATCTGCCTGGCGCAGTACGTCAAGCTGCCGCACGCGCTGGAACAGGAAGTAGAGCTGCGTGGCCAGCGCGTTCTTGGAGCGTTGCCGGTAGAAGGCCTCGAGGAAGGGGTTGTCTGCGGCCTCCTCGAGCATGGTCTGGTGACTGAAGGTATCGGCGAGCCTGCGCGCAAGCGTGCTCTTCCCCGCGCCGATCGGGCCTTCGACCGCTATGTAGCGGGGGACGCGCGGCTCACGCGGCGGCATGCAGTGCCTCCGGGTCCATGCCCACGCGACGGAGCCCCGCGCCATCAAGGCGCGCCCTCAGCGATTGCACGCGAGTGCCGTCGGGCATTCGCAGCGAAGGCGCCAGTTCCGACAGCGGGAAGATCACGAAGTTGCGCTCTGCGACGCGGGGGTGCGGCAGCGTGAGGCGCGTCGACGCCTGCTGATGCACGCCGTAGAGCAGCAGGTCCAGATCGAGCGTGCGCGCCCCCCAGCGCAGGGTGCGAACCCGGCCGGCGGCGTGTTCTATGCGTTGGAGGCTGTCGAGAAGTGTCTCGGGCGCCAGGGAGGAGCGCAGTTCGGCAACACCGTTCAGGTAATCCTCTTGCACTCCCGGGCCTACCGGGGCGCTGCGGTACCAGGGGCTACTCGCCACGAAACGTGTGCGCGGGAGGCGGGCAAGTTCATGCATGGCGAAGCGCACATGCGCAACCCGGTCTCCCAGATTGCTACCGATGCCGACGAAGATCCGCGCCTCAGCCGCCATCGCTCCGCGCTCCACCCCGTGGTCTTCGGCGCCGGCGTTTGCGTGCCGGTGCAGCCTCCGGGCTGCGTGGCAGTGGCGGTTCCTCACCGGCCTGCAGCCGCGTCCACCAGTCTCCGGCCCCGCCGAGGTCTTCACCGGCCTGCTCGCGCAGCAGCAGGAAGTCATAGGCTGCGCGAAAGCGTGGATGGGACACGAGCCGCGCCGGGCTGCGGCGTGACTCCAGTCGGTGCTGGAGTTCCCAGATTTCGCGCATCGGCGTGGCGAAACGCCGTGGGATGGTGATCAGGCGTACCTGCGCCGTGATCACGTCAGAGGACGCCTCGTGTAGCGCGGCAATGGGGGCTTCTCCACGCCCCTCGAGCAGCGCCATGCGACGCACCATCGGTGGCCACAGCAGTGCGGCAAAGAGGAACGCTGGCGTCACGGGGCGATCTCGTGCGATCCGGTCGTCGCTGTTGCGCAGCGCCCCCGTCACGAGGTTGCGCTGCATCGGCACCCGGCGGATGGCATCTGCGGTTGCCGGGAACAACAGTTCGAAGATCCGGTGGTGCTCGAGCAGCCCGAAGGTCTTCTCGCCCTTTCCTGTCAGCAGCAGCTTGAGGACTTCGTCGAACATCCGCGCGGCAGCAACGCCCTCGATCAGGTGGCGACAACGCGCGATGGCCGCCACCGCGAAGGGATCGATCACGAAATCAAGTTTGGCGGCGAAACGGACGGCGCGGATCATCCGCACGGGGTCTTCCTGGAAGCGCTGGGCGGGATCCCCCACCACCCTGAGCAGTCGCGCGCCCAGATCTTCCACGCCGGTGGAGAAATCGAGCACGGCGTTGGCGTCCGGGTCGTAGTAGAGCCCGTTCACGGTGAAGTCCCGGCGCAGGGCGTCTTCCTCAACGGTTCCGAAGACGTTGTCGCGCAGGAGCATCCCCGAGGTCGCGCAGACGGCGCTCTCCTGGCGGGAGCGCTCTACGGGTTCTTCCTCTGCGTCTGTACCTTCGCCCGTGTCCGGATCGCTGTCGAAGCCCGGGCTGTGGTGCCCACGGAAGGTCGAGACCTCGATGATCTCGCGCCCCGATCGCACATGCACGATCTGGAAGCGGCGGCCCACGATACGCGAGCGCCGGAAGAGATCGTGTACCTCTCCCGGGTGGGCACTGGTGGAGACGTCGAAATCCTTGGGCGGATGGCCGAGCAGCAGGTCGCGAACGCAACCGCCCACGAGATAAGACTCGAAACCGGCGTTGCGCAGCGTGCGCACCACCTGCAGGGCGTCGTGGCTGATCAGTTCCGCCGTGATGCCGTGCTCGCGCGGCCCGTAACGTCGGGGCCCCGTCGATCGGGGGGACTCAGGCGATGATCCGGACGTGGGCGGCGGCTTCAATAAGGGGCGCTTCTGGTGGGCTGTTGCGGGACGGGCCGGAGCATAGCACAGGGCCTGTCGCAGTCGAATTCAAGGCCCACAAACAACGAGGGGAAGCACGATGGCTTCCCCTCTGGAGGTCTCTGTCCCGGTTACTTTTATTGTTGGCATCTTATTGTTATGTCCAACACAACGCACTCTGCGTGCCAGTTGCAAACATGTGATGCAAATCAATGTTTTAAAAATCGAGCCTGGTGACAGAGGCCGGGCAGGGGTCGTGGATTGTTACGTTTGGACTCGCTGGGGGTTACGTTTTTCCCGGTGGCGTAACAACCGGGAGTCAGGCCGAACGCCTGCCGGGCCCGGATTCTTCGCTGCTTCCCTTGCGCCGGGGCATGCCGAAACGCTGTCGCCGCTCCCAGAGGCATTTACGGCTCACGCCCAGCTTGCGGGCGAGTTCCGTCTCGCTCATGTGGTCCTGGTTCTGCAGCACGAAACGCTGGAAATACTCTTCGAGCGAGAGATCCTCTGAAGGGTCCTCGGTGTTGCGTGTGTCTGTGGGCAGGGTGTGTTCCGGCCCGGACAATTCACTCACATCGACCAGATCCAGATCGATACCCAGCGCCTGGTTGGGGATCTCGGTGCCCTCGCAGAGGATGACGGCGCGCTCGATGGCGTTTTCCAGTTCCCGCACGTTGCCGGGCCAGTGGTAAGACGTGATGGCTTGCACCGCCTCGCCGGAGAAATGCAGTGCCGGACGCTCGTGGCGTCGGGCGGCATCCCGCAGCAACTCCTCGGCGATGCGCAGCACGTCGCGCCCGCGTTCGCGCAGGGGCGGGAGGCTGATCTGCAGCACGTTGATGCGGTAGTAGAGGTCGGGACGGAAACGGCCTTCTTCGCTGAGGGCCTTGAGGTTGCGATGCGTGGCGGCGATGAGGCGCACATCGACCTTGCGCGATTGCACCGCGCCGATGGCGCGGATCTCCCCCTCCTGGATGAAGCGGAGCAGTCTCGCTTGCGCTTCGACGGGCAATTCGCCGATCTCGTCCAGGAACAGCGTGCCTCCGTCGGCGGCCTCGATCAGTCCGATGCGGTTGCTTGCCGCGCCGGTGAACGCGCCTTTCTCGTAACCGAAGAGTTCGGACTCGATCAGAGATTCGGGAATCGCGGCGCAGTTCACACACACCAGTGGTTTGTCGGCGCGCTGGCTCGCGGAGTGGATAGCCCGGGCCACCAGTTCCTTTCCGGTGCCGGTTTCGCCGGTGATCAGCACAGTGGCGGAGGTGGGCGCCACCCGGCGGATACGTTCCTGCACCACCTGCATGGGGGCGCAACTGCCGATCATGCCAGGGACGCCGGGATCGGCTGCAGGACTCGCCCCGGAGTCTGGCGCGGGAGCGCTACGTTCGCGCAGGATGCGCTTGATCGCGGCCAGCAGGTCTGCGTAGTCGAAGGGTTTGGCGATGTAGTCCACCGCGCCGAGCCGCATCGCATCTACGGCGGAGCGCAGGCTCGCGTAGCTGGTCATGATCAGCACAGGTACGTCCCCGCAGGACTGGATGATGTCCGTGCCGGGCGCTCCGGAAAGGCGCAGGTCCGTGATGATGAGGTCGAAACGTTCCAGCCGGTGATTGCTCCTGGCTTCGCTGACGGATGCGGCCTCGGCGACGCGGAACTTGTTGCGTTCAAGGAAGCGGCGCAGGGCCGCCCGGATGACCGATTCGTCCTCGATGACCAGAATTTCCGGCACGGGTACAGCCTCGTGATGTGCTCGGGGTGACCTTAGCCCCTCGTCGGCGGATTTTCCATAGCGCTCTGCGGGCACGCCGGGAAGCGCAGGACCATGCGCGTGCCGCGCCCTGTGGCGCTGTTCAACGGGCTCTCTGCTGCCACCGTCCCGCCCATCGCGGTCACGATGGCGTACACCAGCGCGAGGCCGAGCCCGGTGCCTTCGCCCGGGGCTTTCGTCGTGAAGAAGGGCTCGAAGATCTTGTCGATCTTCCCTTGGGGGATACCGATGCCCTCGTCGCTGACCAGGACGACGACATCATCGCCTTCGCTGCGGGCGTCAATGCGCACGCATCCCCCGGGACTCGATGCGTCTCTCGCATTGCTCAGGAGGTTGACGAACACCTGCAGCAGCTTTTGTCCGTCACCGGCAATGCGCAGCCCCTGCGGGCAGCTGTTGACGAACTCCACCGAGTGGCCCCGCTGATCGAGGCCAATGAGGTATATCGCCTCATCGGCGCAGAGTGCGGGGTCCAGCGGCTCCGGTATACCCTCCGGGCCGCTCCCGTGGTGCGCGAAGTTCACCAGGGTGCCCACGATGTTTCCGATGCGATGCGTCTGCCGGAGTATCTGCCGCGCCCCGTCCTCCACCGCCGGTGCATCGCCGCTCTCGGCCAGCAGGTTCTGGGCAAGGCAATCGATGCCGGTGAGCGGGTTGCCGATCTCGTGTGCCACACCTGCGGCCAGTCGTCCGATGGAGGCCAGCCGCTCGCTGTGGAAGAGTTCCTCCTGCAGCAGACGGTTGCCCGTTACGTCCTCCAGCAAAAGGAAGCGGGTCTCGGCATCGGCGCCTGCAGCGGTGCCGTGCAGCGAAATCCAGGCGCTGCGTTCGCCGAGTTCCACCTTCTGCGGCAGGGAGCGCGTGCGCCCGGACGTCGGGATGCTTGCCAGCAGGTGGCTCCACGGTGCCGGCAGCGCGTCTACGGCGGAGCCCAGCACGGCGTTCGCAGAAACCCCCGTCATGTTCTCGACGGCCTGGTTCCACATCACGATCTCGCCATTGGTATGTATGCCGCACACCCCGATCGGCAATTCCTGCAGGGTGTCACGGTAGAAGCGGCGCATGGCGTCGAGTTCGGCGGCAAGACCCGTCAGGTCGCGCCGATGACGGTCCAGGCGTGAGTCCACCAGGTAGAGATCATCCGATGCGCCACTGGCCTCACGTGCCTCGGAGGGCAGGCTGTTGGCAACCACGTCCATCGCCACTGTGGCACCCATCAGCCGTGACAGGTTCGCTTCGATGCGATCGCGCAGCTGCCGAAGTGCGAAGGAGCGTGATTCGGTCAGTTCGTAGCCCAGATCCTCCAGTGCGCGTCTCACCTCCAATCGGGCGTTCTCCGCCCCGAGGGCCGGCTGCAAGGCCGCCATGAATTCCAGCGGTGACCGCAGTTGTGAACGGTGACCGGGCGGTGTGCCCGGATTGGCCGCATTGCAGGCTTGCGCTGCTTCACGCTCCTCCTGGCTCTGGCGGGTCAGCCATGAGAGGCCTACCAGCACCAGCGTGTTCAGAGCCAGACTTTGCACGGCTGCGATGCCCCAGTGGCTGCCTTGCACGAGTGTCGCGAGTTCATCTCCGGCGCCCGCCGAGTGCCCTCTGTCGGGGCCGAGCAGGGCCAGCAGCCAGACGCCGAAGCCGGCAAGGAGTCCGCCCGCGAAACCGGCTCGGTTGGCTCCCGGCCAGTAGAGCAGCGCGAGTGTCCCGGGGAAGAACTGCGCCGCCGCCACGAAGGAGGAGAACCCCAGAGTCTCAAGCGAGCTGCGCTCAGCGAACACGGTATAGAACACGTGGGCGGAGAGGATCACCAAACCGATCAGGATCGAGCGCACCACTTCGAGGCCGCGGTACAGATCCTTCCCGCCGCCCGGGCGGTAGAGCGGCAACACGAAATTGTTCAGGCTCATCGAGGCCAGTGCGAGAGAGGTCACGATGATCGCCGAACTTGCAGCAGACAGACCCGCGATGAACGCGGCGAAGGCAATCACGCCGGAGCCCGTGGCGACTCCGATGCTGGCAGCGTAGTACTCGGCGGGCCCCGAGATGCCGAGTCGCATCCCCGACCAGAGCACAGGCAGCACGGGCAAGCTGATCAGCAGCAGGAAGAGGGGGAAGCCCCAACTGGCACGCATCACTGAGCGCATGCTGGGGTTTTCGTGCAGGGCCATGTGCAGAAGGTGTGGCAGCCCCGTGGCGGCGCCGAAAAACATCAGGCCGAGGACGTGGGTTTCGCTGCTACGGGAAGCAGCGAGAACGCCGGTCGCGGCGGTGTTGTGTTCCAGCCACGTGCCCATCTCCGCGAGGTCGCCGAACGCCGCCTGCGTCGCGAGCATGCCCACCAGCAAGAAAGCCCCCAGCTTCACCAGAGACTCGAAGGCCATGGTCATCACGAGCCCGTTGTGCCGTTCCCGCTCTGAAATGGGGCGGGCGCCGAAGAGGATCGCGAAGACCGCGATCGCTGCTGCGAAGGCGAGCGCGGTACTGCCGCTGCCCGCCTCACGAGGCTCCACGTTGCCCAGCAGAGAGGCAATGTTCGACACCACCCTGATCTGCGCGGCCATGAGTGGCATCGCTGCGGCGAGCATGCCCGCGGTCACGAGCGCGCCTACGGCAGCGCCCCGGTAACGGTAGGCGAGGAGGTCCGCGATCGACGTGAACTGCATCCGTCTGCAGATGCCGAGCAACGGCAGCAGCAGGAGCGGCGCGAACAGGAACAGTGCGCTGGTGCCGGCGAAATACGCGAGGTAACCGTAGCCGTGCCCCTCGGCCACCGCAGTCATGCCGAAGAGCGACCATCCGCAGGCGAAGACGCCCAATGACAGCGTGTAGACAAAGGGTTTGCCGGCGAGCGCGGCGGGGATGATGTTCCGGTCCGTCAGCCACGCCACGGCGAAGAGCGCGCAGAGATACAGCACGCCAACCGTGAAGAGTGTCCCCAGGTCAATTCCCACGCCGTGCGTCCCGGTACATCGATAGGGCCACGACGAGAATCAGACCCAGCCACACGATTTGCGGGCGGTACCAGCGTGCGGGCTCCTCGGTGATCCAGTGCCCGATCACAGGCGCGAACACGAACAACAGGAGCATGACCAGCAGCAGAACGCGGTTGATGTGCATGGAAACGCGGCGCCACGGGGGATGGAACGATGGTAAAGAGCCCTGGTGCCCACTGCCAAGCGCTGCTTAGCCGGGCAGCGAGGCTGCGTCGACGTCGTCGCGGGGAATGCGCCCGGGCTCCCATCGTACGGTCGCGGCGTCGAGCAATGCCTGTACGCTGTCACTCCCGTCAGCGGGGGGCAGTATCTGCCCCAGTGCCCGCAAACAGCGCCGGATGTTCTCCTTGGCGCGACTGTCGTCCAGTGCGGCAGCGTGCGCTTGTTTGCTGAGTTTCTGGCCGTCCTCGTTCAGCAGCAGCGGCAGGTGTGCGTAGGCCGGGCGTGACAGCCCGAGCAACTCCTGCAGGCGCAGGTGGTAAGGGGTCGAGTCCAGGAGGTCGCGCCCGCGTACGACGTGGCTCACGCGCTGGAAGGCGTCGTCCACCACGACGGCGAGATGGTAGCTGTAGAGCCCATCCCGGCGCTGCACCACGAAGGAGTCCGCGCTCACCGGCGCGCTGATCTTGCCGAGGATTTCATCGTCGAAACCGAGGGTGCGTGTGCCTATCTTCACCCGTACCGCCGCAGGTTCGGGGGGCGGATCAACGGATTGCGGGCACTGTGCGGCGTGGTCGCCGGCAAGCAGATCTTGCCGGCTGCAGGTGCAGTGGAAGGCTTCGCCCGTGCCGAGGAGTTGCTGCACGGCGGCGGCATACGCGCTGCATCGTGTGCTCTGCCACAGCACGGGTGCGGGGTGTGAGAGACCGTGGGCGCGCAGGCTTGCAAGGATGGACAGCGCAGCGCCTGGCGGCTCACGCGGCGGGTCCAGGTCTTCAATGCGTACCAACCACTCGCCGCCCGCATTCCGGGCCCACAGCCAACCGGCAAGCGCCGTCAGCAGTGAACCCAGATGCAGCGGGCCTGTGGGAGAGGGGGCGAAGCGGCCGGTGTACACGGAGGACCCGACAGCCAACGCCCGACGGGCAGCCCGTGCTCAGCCGTGCTCCTGCCGCTCCTTGATTTCTTCGAGTGTCTTGCAGTCGATGCAGAGGGTGGAGGTCGGGCGTGCCTCGAGACGCTTTATGCCGATCTCTATGCCGCACTCTTCGCAGAAACCGTAGTCATCCTGATCGAGCAGTTCGAGGGTGCTCTCGATTTTCTTGATCAGCTTGCGCTCACGGTCCCGCGTACGCAGTTCGAGGCTGAACTCCTCCTCCTGCGTTGCGCGGTCCGCGGGATCAGGAAAATTGGCTGCTTCGTCCTTCATGTGCATGACGGTCCTGTCGACCTCCGCCATGAGTTCCGATCGCCGGGTGAGGAGAATGTTGCGGAAGTGCTGCTTCTGGGCCTCGTTCATGTAGGCCTCGCCTTTTGCTTGCGCATAGGGCGTGAAGTTCCTGAACTCTGACGTCGGTTTGCCGGCCGCGGGTTTCTGGGCCGGGGGCTTGGGCGATTGAGCGGGCATGCTGTTCCTGACCTTTACTGCTGGTGCGGCCCGCGGTGCCGATGCTGCCACAGGCGGTTTGGCGGCTGGCGTCGCGGGCGCGGAGGATTTCGGGACCGTGGCCGGTGCGGCCTTCGGAGCAGCCTTGGCGGCTGCTTTCGGCGCCGGCGGAGGTGGTGTCTTGACGGCCGGCCTGGACGCCGGCTTCGGTGCGACCTTCGCAGCGACCTTGGGGGCTGGCTTGGGCGCGGCCTTTGCGCCCGCCTTGGCTGCAGGCTTGGGCGTTGCCTTTACGACGGCGGCTTTGGGC
>JBILEG010000113.1:0-8929 GCA_044352225.1 Pseudomonadales bacterium
GGCACTGACGCAGACTTTCGGTGCCTCCACGCTCGCCGACAAGCGCATCTCCTCGCGCGCCTTGCGCGCGGAACTGGGGCTCGCTGACGACCCGCGCGCTCCACTGCTGGCATCCATCGGCCGTCTCGCCGAACAGAAAGGCGTCGACCTGATCACGGCGGCCTTGCCCGCGCTGCTGGAGCAGGGCGCGCAGTTCGTGCTGCTCGGCAGCGGCGATGCCCGCTACGAGCAGGCGCTCGCCGATCTGGCGCATGCGTACCCGGGGCGTGTCGCGCTGCGACTGGGCTACGACGAGGGCCTCGCGCACCGCATCGAAGCGGGTGCGGATATCTTCCTGATGCCCTCGCGTTTCGAGCCCTGCGGGCTTAACCAGATGTACAGCCTGCGCTACGGCACGCTGCCGGTGGTGCATGGCGTAGGCGGTCTGGCAGACACGGTGACCGATGCCTCCGAGAGCGCGCTGGCGGACGGCAGCGCAACGGGCTTCGTCTTCCACGCACCCACGGCCGCGGCACTGCGGGATGCGGCGCTGCGCGCCATCGGCCTGCGGCGAGAAGCGCCAGACGTCTGGGCAAGGATGCAGGTGCGCGGCATGCGGACGGATTTCTCCTGGCGCGCAAGCGCGCGCGCCTACGAGGATCTCTATGCGTCCGCGCTGGCGGAACTGCGCTCGACGCCGCCGGCATAGACCCCGCGCACGGAGGCGCGGTTATACTCGGGACGCCATCCGCCAGCGCAGTAGCACCATGCCCGGACGCAAGCTCCTCCTCGAAGTCCAGCCGCGCATCCCGCCCGCACTCGCGCGGCTCGATGATCTTGCCGACAACCTCGTCTACAGCTGGGACCGCCGCGTTCGCTCTCTGTTCGCGCGGCTCGACCGCCGTCTCTGGGAGGCCTGCGGCGCAAGCCCGCGGCTGTTCCTGCGGCGCGTTTCGCAATCGGTGCTGGACGAGGCCGCCATCGACCGCAACTACCTCGAGGAATACCGCCGCGTGCTGGGCAGTTTCGATGCCTACATGGATCGCGGTATCCGCCCCGAGTGCTCTCCCTACCTCGATTGTTCCGGGGATCTCGTCGCTTATTTCTGCGCGGAATTCGGGCTGCACGAGAGCTTCCCCATCTATTCCGGGGGGCTCGGCATACTCGCCGGCGACCACTGCAAGGCCGCAAGCGATCTCGGCATTCCCTTCGTCGCGGTGGGCCTGCTCTACCACAACGGTTATTTCACGCAGAAGATCGACGGCCACGGCAACCAGCTCTCCGAGATGGTGGCCATGGATTTCCGCGACCTCCCGATCCGGCCCGTTCGCCAGGACGGGGGCGAGCGCCTCGAGTTGAGCCTCGATTTCCCCGGTCGCAGTGTGAAGCTGCACGTCTGGGAAGCGCGTATCGGCCACATCAGTCTCTACCTTCTGGATACCGATCTCCCCGACAACAGCGAGACCGACCGGCGCATCACACGCCAGCTCTACGGCGGCGGCCGCGATACCCGGCTCGAGCAGGAAATGGTGTTGGGCATAGGCGGCGTGCGGGTACTGCGCGCGCTGGGGCTCTCACCCACCGCATGGCACATCAACGAGGGCCACGCCGCGTTCATGGTGCTGGAGCGCGCACGCGAGCACGTGGCCGAGGGGCATGCCCTTTCGGCGGCCCTGGAACTGGTGGCCTCCGGCACGGTGTTCACCACGCACACGCCGGTGGCAGCGGGACACGACATCTTCGAGTGCAAGCTGGTCGGCAGTTACCTCGCGCCACTCGCTGCCGCGCTCGGCGTCGGCATGCCGGAGTTCCTCGCGCTTGGCGGCGCCGTCGAGGACGGGCCAGGCTTCAACATGACCACGCTCGCGCTGAAGGGCTCGCGCTTCCACAACGGTGTGAGCCGCATCCACGGCAGCGTGGCCTCGGTGATGGAGCGCGGCGCCTGGCCTGAAATCCCGCCCGAGGAAAACCCCATCACCTACGTCACCAACGGGGTGCATGTGCCCACGTTTCTGGCGGGCGAGTGGTACAACCTCTTCGACATGCGCTTCGACGAGTGGCACGCGGAACTCACCGACGTGGCCTACTGGGAGCGCATAGAAGAGATCCCCGACTACCAGTTCTGGAGCGTGCGCAAGCAACTGAAGGCCGCTGCACTGGCCGAGATCTGCCGCCGTGTCGAGGCGCAATGCCACCGCAACGGCGAGAGCGCCTCCACCGTCGCGCGCATCACGCGCCTGATCCGGGACCCGGACGCAGACACGCTCGTGATGGGCTTCGCGCGGCGTTTCGCCACCTACAAGCGCGCCACGCTGCTGC
This sequence comes from Pseudomonadales bacterium, assembly GCA_044352225.1. Lineage (GTDB taxonomy): Bacteria > Pseudomonadota > Gammaproteobacteria > Pseudomonadales > UBA5518 > UBA5518. The sequence goes on from JBILEG010000113.1 coordinate 2,299, forward strand.
TGGCCGACCCGGCGCGGCTCGCGCGCCTGCTGAACGACCCGGAGCGCCCGGCGGTGATCGTCTTCGCGGGCAAGGCACACCCCTCCGACGGACCCGGCCAGCATCTGATACGCGTGATCCACGAGTTCTCGCGTCGCCCCGAGTTCGAGGGCCGCATCATCCTGCTCGAGGGTTACGACATCCGCCTTGCGCGGCAACTGGTCTCGGGCGTGGATCTGTGGCTGAACACCCCGGAGTATCCGCTGGAAGCAAGCGGCACCTCGGGACAGAAAGCCGCCATCAACGGCGTGATCAACCTGAGCGTGCTGGACGGCTGGTGGGGCGAGGGCTACGACGGCACCAACGGCTGGGGCATCGTGCCGCGGGATCCGCAACTCGATGCCGGGACTCGCAACCGCGACGAGGCCAAGGACCTGCTCGACACCCTCGAGCACGAGGTGCTGCCGCTGTATTTCGATCGCGATCGCCGTGGTTTCTCACCGGGCTGGGTGCACATGGCCAAGTCCTCGATGAAATCGATCATGCCGCGCTTCAATTCGCGCCGCATGGTCATGGATTACATCTGCCAGCTCTACCACCCGGCACGCGAGCAGCACCGGCGGCTGGGCGCGGACGGTGGGCGCGGGGCAGCAGAGCTCGCAGCCTGGAAGACCCGCGTACGTGCACAGTGGGACGGCGTGGGCATCGCGCTGGGTGCAGAACCACCCGTCGCCGTGGCGCACGGAGAACACGTGCCGCTCGAGGTCGTGCTGGACCTGAACGGCCTTGCGCCCGAGGACGTCGCTGTGGAATGCCTGGTGGATCCGGAGCCGGGGATGGGCGGGGAAACCCAACGCGTGCTGCTATCGGCAGCCGGGGGAGAGAACCACAAACACCGTTTCACGCTGGAACTGCAACCGGCCAATGCCGGGCTGCAGTCGATGCGCCTGCGAGCCTACCCGTGGCACCCGCTGCTGGCGCACCGTTTCGAGGTGGGACTGATGCGCTGGCTCTGAGTCCTCGCGCCGCGCTCAGCGGATCGCGGCGATGTGTTGCAGGAAAGCCTCGGCGTCCTTGAATCCGACGAGGCTACGCATGAGCGGGATCCTCCTCAGACGACGACGAAGAAGTCCGCTGCCGTAAGACCGACTCCCGGGTGTGTACCAAGCGTGGCATTGCTCACCAATGTGGCGAACTGCACCTGTGCCGCAGCACCCACGCCATCGGCATCGTAGTAAAGCGCGCCACTGCTCTGGTCGTAGATGATGTGATCGTTGCCATCCAGTGCCGCTTTGCCCTTCACAAACATCGTGGCATCGAGCGCGGTAGTGGCGGTGACCTTGCCCAGTGCGAGGAAAATGTCGTCATCGAGCTGGATCTTGTCCTGCGCGCCCCCGGTGTCCCAGTCATTGATGGTGTCGATGTTGGTGCTCGAGGACAGGGCAGTGTTGAATACGAAGGTGTCGGCGCCCAAGCCACCCGTGAGGATGTCATTCCCGGCACCGGCCTTGATGATGTCCGCCCCGCCTGCGCCGTTGATCACATTGCTGCCAGCGTTGCCGGTGATGACGTTGGCCTTGTCGTTACCGGTGCCACCGATGTTTCCCGCGCCACTCAGGCTCAGGTTCTCGACGAACTGCGAGAGGGTATAGGCGGACGCAAGGCTCCTGACCGTGTCGATTCCACCTGCGTCGGCGGCAATGCCGCCGGTGGTCTCGTCGACGACATCGGTAGAGACGTTCACCACGTAGGTGTCATTGCCCGCGCCACCGCGCATCACATCGGCCTGCAACCCGCCGTCGAGGCTGTCGTTTCCGCCGCCACCCTGAAGCGTGTCCGCACCGCCGAGCCCGAAGAGTTTGTTCGCAGCGGCATTGCCCGTTATCAGGTTCACGGAGCCGTTGCCGGTGCCGCTCAGTGCGGCACCGCCCCCGAGCGTGAGGTTCTCCACGAACCTGCCCAGGATGTAGCTCACCGTCGCCTGCACGGTATCGGTACCGCCCGCGTCCAAGGTGCCATCAGGGACGGTGAATTCCTGCACCACGTCGAGGGAACTGTCGACGATGTAGGTGTCGTTGCCTGCTCCGCCCAGCATGGAGTCGTTGCCCGCGCCACCATCGAGCGTGTTGGCAGCAGCATTGCCGCGCAGCTGGTTGGCCAGCGCGTTGCCGGTGCCGGTCACGGCAGAGCCCGTAAGGGTGAGATTCTCGAACAATTCGCCCAGGGCGAAACTTGCCGAGGATTGCACCGTGTCTGTGCCTCCGGCATCGGCGCCGCCCGCACCTGTGTTCTCCTGCACCACGTCGAGCGCGCTGTCGACGACATAGGTGTCGTTGCCAGCGCCGCCGGAGAGCGTGTCGGTGCCCGCACCGCCATCGAGAGTGTCGTTACCCGCGTCACCCGTCAGAAGGTTCGCGGCTGCATTGCCGGCCAGGGCGTTGTCGAGGGTATTGCCTGTGCCGTTTGCGGCGGTGCCGGTGAGGGTGAGGTTCTCGAAAAGCGATCCCAGTGTGAAATTGACAGAGGCCTGCACCGTGTCGATACCGCCCGCATCGACCGAGGCCGCCGTGCGCGTCGCGGTACCAAAGTGCACGCTGCTGTTCGACTCGATCACCTGGTCCGCGGCGTTGTCGACCACATAGGTATCGTTGCCAGCGCCGCCGTACATCGAATCCGCGCCCGCGGAGCCATCGAGGGTGTCATTGCCGCCGACACCGAGGAGGACGTCGGCACCCGCCGTGCCCGTCAAGACATCGTCGCCGGTCGCACCGACAGCGACGACGAGGTTGGTGTACTTGATCTGCTCGAAATTCCTGAAGGTGGACGAGCCGCTCGCGGTCGCCAGCGTGATGACACCAGTGCCGTCCACGGTCAGATTGAAGTCTGGATCAGGGAAGGCATAGCCCTGCTTGGCCGTGTCTACCGTGTCCTTGCCATCGAGTCCGTCGATGGTGGAGCCCCTGATGCTGCCGGAAAATGTGGCCGTACTGCCCAGAAATCCGTCTTTGATGAAAAAGCTGTTGTTACCGCTGTCGAGCGTGATCGTAGTTGCCATTCCGGCAGGCCCTCAGGTTTGAAATGAATCGGAGAAAACGGCTCCGTCGGCGTCCACGCAAAGGTGGGTCATGCCGGCACCACGCAGGAAATCGAGACCGTGCTGTTCTTTCAGCATCGTGATCGTGGCGAAACTCCCCGCTACCACGGCCATGGGGGCGAGCACGCTCACCGACGACCAGTACGAGACAGGCCATCCCGTGCGCGGATCGAGCACGTGGCAGTAGCGTTTTCCCTCGTGCTCGAAGTAGCGCTCGTAATCGCCGCTGGTGGCGAGAGCGCCCCGGCTCACGGGAATGGTGGCGATCACCTCGCCCGGGCGACGCGGGTTCTGCACGCCGATCAGCCAGGGCGCACCATCGGCCTGCGGACCTATCGCCCGGATATCGCCACCCAAGTTCACGTAACCGTGTGCGAAGCCGCGCTCGGCCAGCACTGTTGCGGCGCGATCGGCTGCGTATTCCTTGCCGAAGCCGCCGAAGTCGATCTCCATGCCGGCCTCCGGCAGGCGGATGGCCGCCTCCTGACGCTCGACCCGCTGCCAGCCGATGTACGCCAGCAGCCTGTCGAGCTCGGCCTGGTCAGGCAGCTTCCGTTCGCGGAAATTCCACGCCTGCCGCAGGATGCCGGAAGTGATGTCGAAGAGGCCGTCGCTCTGGCGGTTGAGCGCGTCGGCAAAATCGAGCAGCGTGCGCATTTCGGCATCGATCCCGATCCACTCGCCGGAACCGCCCGCAGCGTTTATCCGCGAGACGACCGAGTCCGCGCGGTAGCGGGAATAGGTCCTCTCGATGCGCAGCACTTCCTGCACTGCCGCCTCGAGTGCCGCCGAGGCCTCGGCCTGACCGGGCGCAGCCAACATGATCTCGTTGGCGCCGCCCATGGCCCGGAATTCGGTGCGGAAGATCTCCATGTCAGTCGAAAGACCAGCTGACGCCGAACTGCAGGAAATTCGCGCGGAAGGGTTTCAGGTCCTTGCTGCCATCGCCCCACGGGTACCAGTCGGAGCGTTGCTCGTAGTTCTGGTACTCCACATCGACGACCCAGTCGGGGCCGATCTGCTTCGCGAGCTTCAGCCCGAGGGTGGTGGCGCCGAACGTGGAGAGGCGCTGGTCCTCGGACTGTAACTGGCTGCGCGGCCGGAAATTCGGCACGCCGGGGAATCGCGGATCCACGTAGAAATCCGCGTCGTCCTGCGCATAGAGGCGCAGCTCGGGCGTGAGTGTCCAGCCGTGCGGCAACTGCTGCACCCACTCGAGATCCAGCGTGTGTGCGACAACGCCGAAGGTGTCCTCGTAGTAGCGGTAACCGAGGCGCGAGGTAGCGTCGAGCGAGGGAAAGTGGTGATTCCAGCGCACCAGCGCCACGTCCTGCTGGCGATGGCCCGGGCGGTTGTCGCGGAATTTGTAAGGGTCGCTGAAGAAACCCTTGCCCTCGGCGCGGCTCAGATTGAACTGCACGATATCCACCGGGGAAAGCACCTGCGTGACACCCACCATCACCGTGTCGGTGTCTTTCGATTCCTGTGTGACGCCAATCGAGGAAACGTCGATGCGGTCATGCAGCGTCGATGCGCCCGCCGTGAAGGTGGTGTTGTTCGACTCCGTGCTCCAGGAGCCGGTCAGCGAGAACCCGCGCGAGGTGTAGTCGCTCTCCTGCGAGTCGACCCAGCCAGCCGTGAGCGTGCCGCGACGGAAATAGCGCGACAGCGAGAGGTCACGGCCCGTGCGGCGCTCTTCGATCTCCCCCGCGAGCAGTTGTTCGCTGTGGAAATAGGGGGATGCACCCGAGACGATGTCGCGCGTGTAGGAGCCGCCGACGGACCACTCCCCCGCGACGGGCAGCACGACAGCCATGGCATTGGCCTTGACGCTGATGCGATCCCAGCCGGGCTGCATGTCCTGGTAGTCGAGATGACGATAGGAAACCGTGCCCCGCTCGGGCGGGTTGTCGGCCTGCACGGCCTGTATGCCGGGGATCGAAAGCGCTGCCAGCAGGATGCCCTGTCCGAGTCCGTGGGATGAGGCCCGGGGGCGTTGATCGTGTTCGCTCATCTCAGTTGCACCCGCACCCGCCGCCGCCCACGCCACCACCGCCGGAAGCGGCCTCCTTGCTGAAATAGGTGTGCTCCCTGTAAGCCTCGTCCAGTTTCTCGGGCGCGAAAGTCATTTCCTTCTGGGCCAGATAGCCCTTTTCCCATGGCTGCACGGGTTTGATGGCAGAACAGCCCGGCAGCACCAGGAGCGCAGCAAGCGGAATCATGGCTTTGTTCACGGTGCGGCTCCCAGGTGGCTGCGGATCATCTCTTCCAACGCAGCAGCGTCGGTTGCGTTGAATCCGGCGTGTACTTCAAGGACCTTGCCGTCGGCACCGACCAGCACGCTGGTCGGCATGCCCTTCACGCCGTAGCGTGTGGGCGCGTCGCCGGACGGGTCGAAAGCGATGGGGAATTCAGCAGGGGTCTTCTGCAGGAAGGCATCGGCATCGCTGCGCTCCTGATCGAGGTTCACACCCACGATGGCGAGGCCCTGCGCGGCGTACTTGCGCTGCATCTCGTTCATCCACGGGAAGGATTTGCGGCAGGGACCACACCAGGAGGCCCAGAAATCGACATAGGTGAGCTTGCCTGCAACTGGAACCGCCTGTTGCGCCGTGCTGCCGGCGAGTGACAGAACCGGTGCCGACTCGCCCGCTTCCAATGCCAGGGCAGAGGTGCTGATGCTGCCAAGCAGGCAGAGAGACATCGCGCGGACGAAATGAAACAGGCGAAAGGGCATGGCGTTCTCCGGAGCATGGACGAGGGTCAAGGCACATGAGCGATATCGCCGACAGGTCAGACGCAACGCAAAGCCCGTTTCCTTCGAAGCGAAGGCTAGAGCCGCTGTCGGACGCGCGCCTTGACTCCCGTCACACTACTGAAGTGTATTGCGTCCCGGATGACAAATGCGTTATCGGGCGGTGTTGCCGCCGTCGACCAGCAACAAGTGGCCCGTCACATAACTGGAGTCCGCGCTGGCAAGATACAGCACGGCGCGGGCGATCTCTTCGGCCTCGGCGAAGCGGCGCATGGGAATCTGCGCGCGCGCCGAACGCATGGCCTGCGCACGGCTGACCGGGGCACTGCCGGGAAAGTAGCCTTCCTCGGCCCAGCGCTGCACCCAGGCCGTGACGCGCAAGCGCGAACTCCACCGCCCGCTCGCAGTCCCGTGCACGGGTGTGATCCGCGCGCACGAAGGTGGCATCGGCTCCACTCTCGCGCAGGTCGGCCACGACCGCACGGCCCGCCGGCGAGCGCCTGCCAGTAATGACGACTGCGGCTCCCTCCGCGGCAAAGAGCCGTGCTGTAGCCTCGCCGATCCCGCTGGTACCGCCGGTAATCAGCGCGACCTTCGACGCAAGCCTGTACATGTAACGCGCCCCGTTCAGTGCCCGTTCAGGGCACGCCATTCGCTGATGATCGCCACGGCAGAGGCATCGAGATTGCCGAGCGCGGCGGCATCACCGCCCAAGGCACGGTGGACTGTCTCGCCTATCTGTTTGCCCAGTTCCACACCGAACTGGTCGAAGGAATTGAGGTCCCAGAGGATGCCTTCCACCG
>JBILEG010000115.1:0-8891 GCA_044352225.1 Pseudomonadales bacterium
CGGGAGGACGGTCGCGGGCATGGCCCGCTCCTACGGGAGGACGGTCGCGGGCATGGCCCGCTCCTACGGGAGGGCTGTCGCGGGCGTGGCCCGCTCCTACGGGAAGAGGGGCTATGACGCTGCGAGGAAGAGCCGGTAGGCGGGGTTCTCGGTCTCGTCCCAATAGCTGTAGATGCTGTTGGCTTCGAGCGTGCGCGCAAAGAACTCAGCGAGTTTGCCGCGATCTCCCTGCGGCACCTGGAAGCCCACGAGCACACGCGCAAACGCCGCGCCGTGGTTGCGGTAGTGGAACATCGAGATGTTCCAGTCGGGATCCAGCGTATTCAGGAAATTGAGCAAGGCACCGGGGCGCTCGGGAAACTCGAAACGGTAGACGATCTCCTCCAGCCCCTCGACGGGCGCGTGGCCGCCCACCATGTAGCGCACGTGGAGCTTCGCCATCTCGTTGTCGGTGAGGTCCACCACCGGGTAGCCCTTCTGGTGGAGGTCTTCGACCAGCATTTGCCGGTCACCGCCACCGGGCGCCACCTGCACGCCCACGAAAATGTGCGCAGCACCCGAGTCCGCGTAACGGTAATTGAACTCGGTGATGGAGCGTCCGCGCCCTATCGCTCCGCAGAAAGCGCGGAAACTGCCGGGCATCTCGGGGATGGTGACGCTGAAGACGGCCTCGCGTTTTTCGCCGATTTCGGTGCGCTCCGAGATATGGCGCAGGCGATCGAAGTTGGTGTTCGCACCCGAATCGATGGCGATCAGCGTCTGGCCCTTCACCTCCTCGCGCTCCACGTACTTCTTGAGGCCGGCGAGCGCGAGCGCGCCCGCGGGCTCCGCGATGGAGCGCGTGTCATCGAAGATGTCCTTGATGGCCGCACACATCTCGTCGGTGCTGACGGTGATGACCTCGTCCACCGTGTGGCGGATCACGCGGAAGTTCTCCTTGCCGATCTGCGCCACGGCCACGCCATCGGCGAACAGCCCCACCTGCGAGAGCACCACGCGCTTGTTGGCCTTCAGCGCCTCGTAGAGGCAGGCCGCGTCATCGGGCTCGACGCCGATCACCTTCACCTGCGGGCGCACATACTTGACGAACGCCGCCACGCCCGCGAGCAATCCGCCGCCACCGCAGGGCACGAACACCGCATCGAGTCCGCTGGAGACCTGCCGCAGGATCTCCATGCCGACGGTGCCCTGCCCCGCGATCACATCGGGATCGTCGTAGGGGTGCACGTAGCAGAGCTGTTTTTCCTTCTCGAGCTTGCGCGCATAGGCCGCAGCCTCGTCGTAGGCATCGCCGTGCAGCACGACTTTCGCCCCGCGGCTGCGCACCGCAGAGACCTTGATCTCGGGCGTGGTGCGCGGCATCACGATTGTGGCCTTGATCTTCATGCGCTCGGCGGCAAGCGCTACGCCCTGCGCATGATTGCCCGCCGAGGCCGTGATCACGCCGCGCGCACGCTCGGCGGCCGAGAGCCCGGCCATCTTGTTGTAGGCCCCGCGCAGCTTGAAGGAGAAGATCGGCTGCAGGTCCTCGCGTTTCAGCAGCACGCGGTTGCCGAGGCGCGCAGACAGGCGACGCGCCTCGTCGATGGGGCTCTCGATGGCGACGTCGTAGACGCGGGCGTCGAGGATGCGCTTGATGTAGGAATCGGGCATGGGACTGCTGCCGGGTCGGGTATGGCCGTGATGGTAGTCAGCGGGCTCCGCAGGCGCCACCGCTCGCCGCCTTTTGCTGGCAATTCGGCTAAGCTCGCCCGATCGCAGTCCAGGCCGGGAGAGCACGATGAAAACGCAGGCAGAACTCAAGCAGGACGTCGCGAAGGCCGCCTTCGACTACGTGCGATCGCGCGTTGGAGACAAGGCCGTGATCGGCATCGGCACGGGCTCCACCGCCAACTGTTTTATCGACTTACTGGCCGGCATCCGCGCACAGATCGAGGCCACGGTCGCGAGTTCGGAAGCCTCCGCCGAGCGCCTGCGCGCGCACGGCATCCCGGTCTTCGACCTGAACGCGGTGGACGGCATCGACATCTACGTCGACGGCGCGGACGAGGCGAACAGCGCGCTCGAACTGGTGAAGGGCGGCGGCGGGGCGCTCACGCGCGAGAAGATCGTGGCCGCAGTGGCGCGCGAGTTCGTGTGCATTGCCGACGAGAGCAAACTGGTCACGCGCCTCGGTGCCTTTCCGCTGCCGGTCGAGGTGATCCCGATGGCGCGCAGCCACGTGGGCCGCGAGCTGCTGAAGCTGGGCGCTGACCCGGTCTACCGGCAGGGTGTGGTCACCGATAACGGCAACATCATCATCGACGCGTACGGCCTGCAGATAACGAATGCGCGCGGCCTCGAAGAGCGCATCAACAATATCACCGGCGTGGTGTGCAACGGGCTGTTCGCGCGCAGGCCTGCGGATGTGCTGCTGCTGGCGGGGCAGGGCGGCGTGCGCGAGCTTCGGGCGGGTTGATATGGGCGGGGTTCAACGGTCGCGGATGCGGGAAAGCGCCTGACGGTCCAGGATGTCTTTCTCGCGATACGTGGTCTTCGTGCGCAGAAGGCCATCGATGTCGAGCAGCTTCACTTCCACGCCGTCGATCGTCAGACGCCGCACCCATGGCTGCACCGACTCCCACGTCTCTCCGTTCGCATTGAACAGCAAATCCACGATCAGCTCATCGGCGACCCGTATGTTCTCGGGTTCTCCTTCAGTCGGGTCGAACCATCCGGGCTGCAGATCGGCCGAGGAGGGCAGAAAATCCAGCGCCCGGATGACGCGCAGGCCGTTCTCGCGGGTGGGCCGGAGGAGCACGTCGATATCCTCGGTCGAGCGGAGAAAACCGTTCAGGCGGACCGCCTGACCGCCCACGAGCACGTACTCGACACCCTCGCGGCCGAAGCGCTCGAGCACGTCGAGCAAACGGGAGGAATCCGTCATATGACGTTCAGGCGCGCCGCAATCTGCCGGGCGCGCTCGTCATCCATGCGATTGAAGAACTCGTGAGAACCACGGAAAACGCCGCGGGGATGGGGCGGGAGCGTGCCTTTCAGCATGGCATCGAGTTGCATGGCGCGATGCCAGGCCTTCTCAGGGTCCGGCTCGATCTCGCTGCGGTTGTGCGGGCCGACGATGCGCATACGGCCAGTCTAGGTGGCGGCGTGGGAGGCGGGCAACTCAGGCAACGCCGTGGCGCTCATTCGCCAGACAGCATCCGCCGGAAGCGCGCAAGGGTTGCAGGGCCTGCATCGCGCGCCGTCAGGTACTCCACGTGAGCCTCCGGGCGCGCCGAGGGATCGAGGCGGATGGTCCACAACGGCTCGATCTCGTTCGGTAACATCGAGTAGCGCAGGTCGATCACCTGCCGCGGGTCACGCGGGTGCGGTGCGAGGTAGCCGTTCGAGAACCAGCGAAAACGCGCCAGATCCCGCGCCTGCTGGCTTTCCGGATGCAGCCAGGGCAGGTGTTTGTCCACGTCCAGCGCAGGGGCTGAGTCACCGGCATAGATGCGTATCTCGCTGCCCGCACGAACGGTATCGACGTGGAAGGTGTCGTCGTGGCGGTAGACGGTCTTCCAGAGCAGCAGGTTCGCGAAGCTCGGTTTGGCCTCCAGCGTCGAGGGCTGGTGCCCGCGCGAGGCGGCCAGTTCATAGCCTGCAGCGATCGCACGATCACGCTGCACCATGCCGATCAGCGGATAGGCGATCGACCAGACAAGGCCGATCATCGCCATGCGGGGCCAGCGCCGCGCCGCAGCAAACACCACCAGCAGCAGTATCGGCACCGTGAACAGCGGATCGATGATGGAGATCACGTTCCACGCGATACGCGCATCCGAGAACGGCCACAGGAGTTGCGTGCCGTAGGTGGTGCAGGCGTCCAGCAGACCGTGCGTGGCAAAGCCGAGCGCGGCATAGAGCCACGTTCGGCCGAAGGAAAGATGCCTGCGGGCAAACAGCGCGTAAGACACCGCAGCTACCAGAAAGCTGCCGACGGGAATGAACGCAAGCGCGTGCGTGAAGTGGCGGTGGTACTCGAGAAACAGCAGCGGATCGCGCGAGGAGCGGATGAGCACGTCGAGGTCGGGCGCCATGCCGCCCAGCAGCCCCACCACGGCCGCTACGCGGACTTCCTTGCGGGACGCACCGCTCTGGGCGGCGGTGGCGCCGAGGACGGCCTGGCTCAACGGATCCACGCGTGGCTCTCCTCGGGCCTAGGGTTTAGGCGTTGCGACGGGTTCAGGCGTCGCGGCGGCCTTGCGCTTCGCCAGCACCCGCTCGAGGCGCGATGTGGCGAGTGCCCATTCGGGCGCGATGAGCAGCGCATCGCGGTAGTCCTGCTCGGCACGGGCAAGCTCGCCCCGCGCTTCCCAAGCCATGCCGCGGTTCAGCAGTACGACGTGACGACGGGTGATGCCCATGGCGAGCGAGCGCTCGTAGGCGGTGATGGCACCGCCGGCATCGCCGCGCAGGAAGAGCACATTGCCGCGCCCGACCCAGGGTTCCGGCAACTCCGGCATTACGACCAGCGCCTTGTCGTAGCTCGCCATGGCCGCGTCCTGGTCGCCGAGGGCGGATTCCAGAATGCCGCGGTTCACGAGCGTGGCCGCGCGGTCACGCTGGCGCAGCGCCACCGTGACGAGTGCTCGGTTGCAGTCCTCCAGATCCGTGCGCGATGCACCGCCGATGGTCGAGGCCATCTGCGCTGCGTCCGAACAGCGGCGGGCTTCCTCGCCGGAGCTCAGCACCTGCATGGACTGGGCGAACGCGGGGGCGGCGGCAAGGGCCAGCGCGAGGAAAGAGAGAAGACCGGGAGTGTTCATGTCTTACGCCTCCACTGCATGGCGGACCTATGGCCACGATACCAGCACTTGTCGGGGGCATGGCCCCCTCGTACAAGCCCGGTCGGGGGCATGGCCCCCTCCTACAAGCCGGGTCGGGGGCATGGCCTCCTCCAACATGATGCAAGTCACTGTGGGAGCGGGCCATGCGCGCGAGCAGCAGTCGTTCAACTCACAACCGATCGCACGCTGACAACACCGGCAACTTCAGCCAGCAACTTGTCCCCCGGCACAAGGGGCCCCACGCCTGCCGGCGTACCCGTCAGCAGTACATCCCCCGGCCAGAGCGTGAAATGCCGGCTCGCAAGACAGAGCAGCTCGATCACCGGCGTGATCATCTGCGCGCTGCTCGCGAACTGCCGACGCCGGCCGTTCACGACCAGCCGGATCTGCAGTGTCGTCAGGTCGAGATCAGGCGTCATCGGCTGGAAGGTACTCAGCGCACAGGCCCCGTCAAAACCCTTGGAGATCTCCCACGGCTGACCCTTGGCCTTCAGCGCGTCCTGCACCTCGCGCAGCGTGAGGTCGAGCGCCACGCCCACGCCGAGGATCGCGGCGAGCGCCTCTTCGGGTCTTGCGTTGCAGAGCGCGCGGCCGATCAGCACCGCGATCTCGGTTTCATGATGGACGCTGCCGCGATCCACCGGCACACGCAGCGAGGGCCCCAGATCCACCACGCTGGATGGCGGCTTGATGAAGAGCAGCGGTTTCTCCGGCACCGCGTTGCCGAGCTCCGCCGCGTGCGCGGCGTAGTTGCGCCCGACGCACACGACCTTGCCCACGGGCAGATGGCAGGGCGTGGGGCCGGCGAAGGCGTGGCAGTAACCGCCCGTCCCTATCCACGGCGTCTGCGGCTGGCGTTCGGGCGAGAGACGACGCAGCACGCGCTTGCGTGCACGGCTGCGCAAGAGCCCCTGCAGGCGGCTCGCAGCGCGCTCGCGCGCGCGCGGCATGCGGCCGCGAATCCCGAGCAACAGCTTCTGCAGCAGCGCGGCGTATTCGGGGTTTCGTCTGGCTTCGGGTGACTGCAGCAGGTCTTCGATCACCGTGCCATGGGTGTCGAAGTCCTGATGATCACCGAGCGCATTCTGCAGGCGACGCACGCGAAGCATCAGATCCCGCGCGGCCTTCGGGGGCTCCATGCCTGCGTGCAACTCGAGCAGGTAACGGCAGCGCTTTGCGCGCTTGCGCAACCCGTGCCAGGCCTCGGCAGGTGCGTCGGGGGCTAGCGCTTTGCCCTCGCGGCAGAGCTTGCGCAGCGCACGGCGTGTGGCGGCGGCAAGAACGGTGTCACCGGGCCATTCGCCCTCGTGCACAGGCAGGCCCGCGAGCGCTTCGAGCCGCGCGACCAGCGTATGCCCCCTGCGGCTGCGGAAAGCACCCAGCATGGCGCGGCGTTCGCGGCTGCGCAGGCGCCCGATATCGCGCAACAACAGGCGCAGCAGCGGGTCTGCGGCATCAGGAGCAGCGCCCAGATAATCGGGCAGTCGCTCGATCAGCACGTCCATGTCGCGCAGGCCGCTGCCGTGCCCCGCGAGCCAGCGGCACTCGCTCACGAGCTCGGCAGCATCCGGCACGGCGGCGTAACCCTCGAGCACGCCCAGCGCGGCGCGCAGTCGGCGCAGCTCCACGCGCATCTGGTGCAGGGCTTCGATGTCGGCGTCGCTCTCGACGCCTGGCATGAGGGTGGCGAGCCGGCCAGCCGCGACCCCGAAGAGCGCAAGCAACGCCTCTCTCTCGGCGGCTATGGCGGGGTGCAGCATCGGGTCGTGTCCCTCGGGAAGGGGGTAGGATGCTAGCAAATCACGCGGCGGGAACTGTTACAGCGAGGCAGATCAATGAAATGGGGCACAGATGTTCATGGCGGCAGGAGCGGGCCATGCCCGCGACTGTGCCAGCGGCCACTCTGATGTCGCGGGCATGGCCCGCTCCTACGGGGTGGAACGTTTGGGGTAGTCGAAGGACCAGTCGGCGGGCGAGCCGCGTGGCACGTCGGACCAACTGCGCAGGTCGTAGTCCAGGCGCAACACGCCGCAGGTGGGGACGTTGTCGATGCGCACACCGTGGCACAAGAGGTTGGCGAGTTCGGTGAGCGTGGGGTTGTGGCCGACCATGAGCACCGCATCCACGCGTGCAGGCAACGCCGCGATCACCTTGAGCCAGGTGGCCACGCTGGCCTCGTAAAGCGAGTCCTCGATCACAATGTCCTCACGCCTGATGCCGAGTTCGGCTGCCATCAGGCGGGCGGTGGCAAGGGCACGGCGCGCGGGGCTGGATACCACCAGCACGGGCACCTCGCCGCGTTCGCACAAGCGCCGCCCCATCTCGGGTGCGTTGCGCTCGCCGCGTTCGTTCAGCGGGCGATCGATGTCGGCCTGACCGGCATTGGCCCAACTTGATTTGGCGTGGCGGGCGAGGATGAGGCGTTTCATGGGGCAGATCCGGCACGATGCGGGCGGGCGATTGTACGCGGCACGGCGCGCATGCTTCACGGCGGCCAGACCGCGCGTGTATCGTCCTGAGGCAAGGTTGGCCGAAGATCCGCCGCGGTCCGCTGTTCAGGCGAGCGGGTTACCATCGCTCCGAACGGGAGACCAGCGCATGAGGATGTCAGCCATTAAACACCTCGTGGGTCGCTGTGTTCACTCTGCTGTGCCAACACCTGCCCGCAAACTGACCTGGCGCGGAATCGAGGATCACTCCATGCATCGACACCCAGCGTTTTTCCTGCTTCTCGGCGTTGTCTTCGCTGTCACCGCATCGGCGGGCGAGGCGCCCGATGTGCGCACATTGATGACGCCGGAGGAGTTCAGCGCGGCAGGCCTCGGCAAGCTGGACCCCGCGGAGATCGAGGCGCTCAACCGCTGGGTGATCCGCTACACGGCCGGAGAGGCGCGCATCGTCAGCGTGCAGAGCCCGGTCGTCAGGGAGGCAATTCGCCAGTTCGATGCCACCGGCATCCGCACGCGGATCATCGGCGAGTTCACCGGCTGGACCGGCGAAACCGTTTTCAGGCTGGAGAACGGCCAGGTCTGGAAGCAACGCCTTCCCGGCCGCTGGTTCTACCGCGCGAACTCTCCCGAGGTGGAGATCAAGAAGAACATGATGGGGTACTGGATGCTCAGGGTCGTGGATGCCGATCGCGGCATCGGCGTGATGCAGGTGAAATGAGAACCCGCGATGACCCGGTGCTGCTCGAGCGCGAACTGAAGCGCAGGCTGCTGGAAGCACCCGGAGAGGCCAGCCACCATCTGGCTCTTGCTGCCCTCTACGATGAACTGGGCCGGCCATCGGACATGCGCGCCGCTTTCGAGCACATGGTCCGGTGCATCCCGGACGATGCGACCGCACACTTCAACCTTGGCTGCTGCCTGCGGCGCGAAGGACGCCTTGAGGAGGCTCTGGCAGCGCATCAACGGGCGCTCGCGCTGAACGTGTCCGGGCCGGAGGAGGTCTGGAGCAACATCGCCGTCATTCTCTCGGCCCGCCACCGTCACGAGGAGGCGCGCGCCGCACTCGAGCAAGCCTTGTCACTCAACCCGGACTGGTTGCCCGCGCAGTACAACCTCGGGCTGTGGTGGGAAGAGCACGGGAACCGCGCAGCGGCGCTGGCCTGCTTTTCCCGCGTGCTGTCTCTGGATCCCGACCATGCGGAGGCGTTGGCGCGCACCGCGATGTTGCAAGGCTGCACCGGGGCTGATGATCCCGTCCTGGCGGAGATCGGCGCGATGCTGGGCCGGACGCGGGATCCGGCGGTGCGTGAAAGCCTGCTCTTTGCCCGGGGCAAGCTGCTCGGGGAGTGCGGACTCCACGAGCAGGCAGCTCAGAGCTTCGAACTGGCGAACCGTTTTGCCTCGATGCGGACGCGTCCTTACGACCGGGAGAGGACCGAAGCCTTCTTCCGCAGCATTCGCGACAACGTCGGAGCGCAGTGGCTCGCCGGCGGAGCCGGGCCTGGGGATGCAGGAGAACGCCTCGTCTTCGTCTGCGGAATGTTCCGTTCGGGCACTACGCTGATGGAACAATGCCTCACGGGGCACGCGGGCGTCGCCTCGATCGGCGAGA
>JBILEG010000116.1:0-8888 GCA_044352225.1 Pseudomonadales bacterium
TGTCGCAGGCAGCCCAGATCTCTCCCACCACGCCCAGACCGCGATGCTGCTCTGCAGCCCGGATGCCGATGGCGTGTTCCGCGTGCTGTGGCGCAACGACGCCGCCGCTGCTCACGCAACTGGCGCCTCACAGCCCGGCTCGGGCCGGGCCGCAGACGCTCTGCCCGCCTGCGACAGTTTCCGTCTGGAAGATGCACTCGCCCGCGTGCACGGCACCGGCATACCGGAACAGCACGACGCGCTGCTCCTGACGCGTGCCGACCCGCCCGCCTGGCGACGCTTCCAGCTCTGCCGCCTGCCCGAAGGGGATGTGCTGGTAGAGGTGCAGGACATCAGCGAACTGGTGCGCAGCCAGTCTGCCCGTCGCGCGCAGGATGAACTCACCGGCGCGATCGTGCGCTCGCTGCCCGTGACCACGCTGCTGGTCGACGAGCGCGGCATGATCGAGCACTGCATTTCTGCGGCAGGCAGCGTGCTGGGCGATGCCACCGCAGGCATCGAGGGCCGTGCGCTCGCCGCTCTGCTCGGCGTCCGCGCCGGAGACGATTGCCTGCACCAGGTGACGCGCACGCTGAACACCAGCCGCCCGGGCCTGGTCACCGTGGAACTCGACACACAGAACGGACACCACTGGGTGGAGTGCCGCAGCACGCTGCTGCGCGGGCGCCCGGGCGCGGCACCCCGCGTGGTGCTTGCCTTGATCGACGTGAGCGCACGCGTGCAGGAAAGCCGCGACGCACGCGCCTCGAGCGGCCAGTTCCGCGCTGCGCTGCGCAGCCTCCCGGTGCCGCTGTACCTGAAAGACGTCGAAGGCCGCTACGCCGCCCTGAGCGGCGCCTTCGAGCGGCTGCTCGGCGTCGAGGAAGGCATGCTGCTCGGGAAGACCGACGTCGAGGTCTTCCCCGACGAGCTCGCCACCGAACTCCACGACAACGAGCGCCGCCTGCAGGCGAGCGTGCAGGGCTTCGCCGAGATACGTACCGTGGGCGTGGGCGCGGCCCGCACGCAGCGCTGGTGCTTCGAGTTCCCGGTGCGCAGCAACGACGGCACACTGCAGGGTTTTGGCGGGCTGTGGATCGCCGCGGCGGACTTGCCCGCCGATGCCGGCGCGAGCCTGATGCCAGCCGGCGCGAGCCTGATGCCAGCCGCCGCGCCTGACGACCTGCGCGCCCGTCGCCAGCGCGATCTCGATTCCGCCACAGCCTCGGTGATCAACCGCGTCGAGGACGCGCTGACGGATTCGGGCGACTACGCCGATGTCCTGCGGCAACTCGAACAGCTGGTCGAAACCACGATGCAGGCGCAGGCGCTGATCCACCACGCGGCAGGCCACGGCGAGGCGGCCAGCACGCGCCCGCTCGTGGCGCTGGCACCTCTTGCGCAGGAAATCATGGAGCTCGAGCGCATCCTGCTGCCGGCCTCGGCGCACTTCCAGAACGAGATCGAGCAGGGCCTGCCACCCGCGCACTGCGAGCCGGTGGTCTTCCACCAGATCCTGCTGCGCGGTATCCGCCAGGCGCGCCGCGCCCTCGGGGCCGAGGGCACGCTGTGCATCCGTCTGCGCCGCGCGAGCGGCGTGAGGCGCGCCTGCATTGCCTGCCGGGAAGGCTTCGAAGGCGCATTCGTGGAACTGGTGATCGAGGATTCCGACACGCAACTCGGCGACGAAGACCTCGCCTTCCTCACCACGCCCGGCGCGGCACGGCCGCTCTCGGGCGGCATCGACGATCTGGCCGAGGTGCTGGCGCTCTGCCACACGCAGGGCGGACACCTGCAGGTGCACCGCCTGGTGCCCGGGGGCATCAGCCTGCACGTGTTCTTCCGGGCCGGTGATGCCGCGAGCGTCGAGGGCCCGGGCGCGCGCGCGCGCTCCACCGTCACGCCCTTTCCTTTCGGACGCAGCCAGCAGCGCGGCAACCCGGCAGACTGAAACCTAGGCGAACAGTTCCCGCAGGCGCTCGCCCGGATCCGGGCAGCGCATCAGGCTCTCACCGACCAGGAAGGCATTCACACCCTTGGCGCGCATGGCCGACACATCCTCGGCTGTGCCGATGCCGCTCTCGGTGATGACGAGGCGCCCGGGCGGGATGCGCGGCAGCAGCGAGAAGGTGGTCTCGAGCGTGGTGGCGAAACTGCGCAGATCACGGTTGTTGATGCCGAGCAGGGCCCCCGGCACCTCCAGCGCACGATCGAGTTCGGCCGCATCGTGCACCTCGACCAGCACGTCCATGCCCAGTTCCTGCGCCAGCGCCGAGAGATCGAGCATCAGCGCCTGCTGCCCTTCGAAGGCGGCCACGATCAGCAGGATGCAGTCCGCACCCAGCACGCGGGCCTCGACGACCTGATACGGGTCGATGGTGAAATCCTTGCGCAGCACCGGCAGATCGACCGCGTCGCGCGCCGCTTGCAGGTAGGCGTCGGCGCCCTGGAAAAAATCGATGTCGGTCAGCACGGAGAGACAACTCGCACCGCCTGCCGCATAACTGCGGGCAAGCGCCGGCGGATCGAAGTCCGCGCGGATAAGCCCCTTGCTGGGCGAGGCCTTCTTGATCTCCGCGATGACGGCGCTGCGCCCTTCGGCGAGGCGCTCGGCGAGCGCGCGGCCGAATCCGCGGGGCGCCGAGGCGCCGGCGCAGGCGGCGCGCAGTTCCGGCAGGCTGCGCAGCGCACTGCGGGCGGCGGTTTCCTCGCGTTTGCGCGCGAGGATGCGGTCGAGAATGGTGCCGCTCATGCGGGTGGCTCCAGGCAGGCGGTGAAGCTCGCCAGCGCCTCTATGCGCTCTGCGGCAAGCCCGGTGTGGATGATGTCGTTGGCCATGGCAACGCCGTCGCGCGGGCTCGCGGCAATACCCGCGAGGTAGATCGCGGGGCCCGCGTTCAGGGCGATCATGTCGGCGGCCTTGGCCGCCTGCGGGCCGCGGCGCTTGCCGAGGGCATCGCGTATCAGGGCTGCGGATTGCGCCGCAGAGGCGACCTCGAGCCCGATCAGGCTCTGGCTGGTGATACCGAGGTCCTCGGGCGTCAGCGTGTACTCGTGAATCGCACCGTCGGCCAGTTCCACCACGTGCGTGCGAGTGGCGAGGCTGATCTCGTCCAGACCATCTTCGGCATGCACCACCATCACGCGCTCGGCACCGAGGCGGCCCAGCACTTCGGCCATCGGGCGGCACAGGCGCGCGGTGAACACACCGACCAGCAGGCGCCGCGCGCCGGCAGGGTTGGTGAGCGGGCCGAGGATGTTGAACAGGGTGCGCAGACCAAGCTCGCGGCGCACCCCCACCGCGTGGCGCATAGCGCCGTGGTGTGCGGGCGCGAACATGAAACCGATGCCGAGCTCACGCACGCCACGGGCCACCGCGTCCGCCGGCACACCGAGGCGCACACCGAGTTGCTCGAGCACGTCGGCGCTGCCGCTCGCGCTGGAGACGCCCCGGTTGCCATGCTTGGCCACGTAGCCGCCCGCGGCGGACACCACGAAGGCCGCGGCGGTAGAGACGTTGAACAGGTTGGCACCATCGCCGCCGGTGCCCACCACATCGACCAGCGGCGCCACGTCCACGGTCACCGGCGTCGCGAGTTCACGCATCACCTCGGCGGCTGCCGTGATCTCGTCGATCGACTCGCCCTTCATGCGCAGCCCCACCAGGAAGCCGCCGATCTGCGCGGGGGTGCACTGCCCGGACATGATCGCGCGCATCACATCACGCATCTCCTCGCGCTCGAGATCGATGCGCACCACCACGCGCTCAAGCGCCTCGCGGATGTCCAGGGTCATGGCGTCAATGCTCCGGTCTGGCGCGCCTGCGCACGCCGAGGAAATTGGCCAGCAGGTCGTGGCCGTGCTCGGTGAGGATGGACTCGGGGTGGAACTGCACACCCTGGATGTCGAACTCGCGATGGCGCACGCCCATGATCTCGTCGATCCCGCCATCCGGGGTTTGCGTCCATGCGGTGATCTCGAGGCAATCGGGGCAACTGGCCCGCTCGATCACCAGCGAGTGGTAGCGCGTGGCCGTAAACGGATCGGCAAGGCCACTGAACACGCCGGCACCCGTGTGATGGATCGGAGAGGTCTTGCCGTGCATCACCTGCCGCGCACGCAGCACGCGGCCGCCGAAGGCCTGCCCGATGCACTGGTGCCCGAGGCAGACGCCGAGCAGCGGCACCTTGCCCGAGAGCCTGCGGATCAGTTCGAGCGAGATACCCGCCTCGTTCGGCGTGCAGGGGCCGGGCGATATCACGACACGATCCGGCGCAAGCCGGAGCACCTCGTCGACGGAAATCTCGTCGTTGCGGAAGACACGCACGTCCTCGCCCAGTTCACCGAGGTATTGCACCAGGTTCCAGGTGAAGGAATCGTAGTTGTCGAGCATCAGGACCATGGTGCTACCGCGGGTACCTGCCGGAGGCAGCGCATTATGCCCGTCCCGTCAGGGTTTTTGCCGCTTTCGCCCTGCGATCCCGCAACGGGGGTTTATACTCGGGCCGCCAGCATCGCCCTCGGACAGGTCGCCGGATGGACTTCTTCCGCCAGTTCCGCACGCATTTCCTCTACGCGGGGATATTCAGTTTCGTCATAAACCTGATCCTGCTGGTCCCTCCGCTGTACATGATCCAGGTCTTCGACCGGGTACTCGTCAGCCGCAGCCAGGAGACGCTGCTCATGCTGACGCTGGCGGCGGTGGGTACGCTGGTGATGCTTTTCCTGCTCGATTCGCTGCGCTCCGCGCTGCTGCTGAGCGCGGGCGGCATGATCGACCGCCTGCTCGGCGAGCGGGTGATCTCGGCGCTGATCCAGAACGCCGGCAAAGTAAACCGCGCCGAATCCGTGCACGGCCTTCGTGACGTGTCGCTGCTGCGCAATTTCCTGGGGGGCGCCAGCATCATCGCGCTCTTCGACCTGCCCTGGGGCATATTCTTCGTGCTCTTCACCTTCTTCTTCCACGTCCTGCTCGGCGTGATCGCGCTGCTGAGCGTGGCCGCCCTCTTCGCCCTCACCTGGAGCAACGAGAAACTCAACCGGGCGGATCTCGAGAAAGTGCAGATCGACGGGCGCCGCGCCGGCCAGTTCATCGACCAGGGCCTGCGCAACGCCGACGTGCTGAACGCACTCGGCATGCGGCGCGGCTTCGTGCGGCGCTGGGAGCGCATGAACAGCCCGGTACTCGAAGGGCAGGAAGAAACCGGTCAGCGGATGGGTCGCATCAACAGCCTGAGCAAGGCACTGCGCCAACTGGTGCAGATCATCATGATGGCGGCGGGCGCCTGGCTGGTGATCGCTGGCAACATGACCTCGGGCGTGATGCTCGCCTCCACCATCATCCTCGGGCGCGCACTCGCACCCTTCGAGAGCCTGCTCGCGAACTGGAACAACCTGGTGGGCGCACGCGCCGCCTATGCCCGCCTCAAGCCGCATCTGGAGCAGAAGCTCCTGCCGCCAGAGGTGCGTCTTCCCGCCCCCGAGGGCCGCGTCTCGGTCGAGCGGGTCACACTCGCAGGCGCCACCGCAGACCGGCCGATCATCCGCGGCGTGGCCTTCGAACTCGCGGCCGGCGATTCGCTCGCCATCATCGGCCCCAGCGCCTCGGGCAAATCGAGCCTGGCGCGCCTGATCATCGGCATATGGACGCCCACCACGGGAGCCGTGCGCCTCGATGGCGCCGAAATCGCCAAACTCGACCGAGACCACATAGGGCCCTACCTGGGCTACCTGCCGCAGGACGTCGAACTCTTCCCCGGCACCGTTGCCGAAAACATCGCGCGGCTCGGCGAGCTAGACAGCGATGCGGTGGTAAAGGCGGCGCAATACGCCGAGGCACACGACCTCATCCTGCGCCTGCCACAGGGTTACGAGACCCCGATCGGCGGAGGCAGCAATACGCTCTCCGGAGGCCAGATGCAGCGTATCGGCCTCGCACGGGCGCTCTACGGACAGCCGAAGCTGGTGGTGCTCGACGAGCCCAACGCCAACCTCGACGCCGAGGGCGAGGCGAGCCTGCAGCAGGTAGTGCGCCGGCTACGGCAGGACAAGATCACGCTGGTGCTGGTGACGCACCGCCCCTCGCTGCTGGACCACATCGAGAAGGTGCTGGTAATGCGCGAAGGCGCGCAGGAGGCCTTCGGTCCGCGCGACGAGATCCTCGCGAAGGTGCTTCCGATGCGCCAGGCACGCAGCAACTGAGCGCACGACCATGACCATCGACGTCAGACGCATCACACGCACCGGAATGTTCGTCATCGTGTTCGGTGTGGGCGGCGCATTTCTGTGGGGAGGCACCGCACCGCTCAACGGAGCCGTCGTCATCAACGGGATGGTGAAGGTCGCGGGCAGCCGCAAGACCGTGCAGCACAACGAGGGCGGCATCGTGAAATCCATCCTCGTGCGCGACGGCGACCGGGTGGAGCGGGGCCAGACACTCATCCAGCTCGAAGATGCCAATGTCTCGGCCCAGTACGGCATCGTGCGCAGCGCCCTCGATGCGGAGCTGGCGCGCCAGGCGCGGCTGACGGCCGAGGCCACGCTTGCAGATACCCCTGCCTTCGGAAACGAGATACTCGCCCGCGCAGCCGAGCCCACCGTGCAGGAACTGAAAACGCGGGAACTGGCCCTCTTCGGTTCGCGTCGTCACGCACTGCTCGAGCAACAGCGCCTCATCCGCACGCAGATCAGCGACATCCGCCGTGAAATCACCGCTCTCGGCGAACAGCGCAAGGCCGAACTCGAGGCGCTGGCGCTTGCCGATCAGGAACTCGACAGCTACGAAGCACTGGAAGGCAAGGCATACGTGGCCGAGGTGCGCGTGCTCGCCCAGCGGCGCATGGTCTCCGAGTACCAGTCGCGCGCCGAGGAGCGCTCCGCCGAGGCGGCGCGCGCCGCACAGCGGGTTAGCGAACTCGAACTGCGTATCGCCTCTCTCGGCAACGAGTACGCGAGCCGCGCCGCGGAAGAACTCAAGGAGAACAGCTCCAGGATCCAGGAGCTGCGTGAGCGGCTGCAGCCCTCGGAAGATGCCATGCGCAGGCAGGCCATCACGGCGCCGGTTGCGGGCCGTGTGCTCGGCCTCAGGGTGAATACCGAGGGCGCCACCATCGGTGCGCGCGAGCCGCTGGTGGATATCGTGCCCGAAAACCAGGAAGTCCTGATCGAAGGGCAAGCCCCCCTCGATTCGATCAAGCAGTTGCACCTCGGACAGTTCGCCGAAATCCGCTTCCCGGCGCTGCCCTACCGGACCACGCCTATGGTGGCCGGCAAGGTGACCTACATCTCGCCGGATGCACTCGCCGACAAGGACGGGATCTCCTTTTTCCAGGTGCATGTGCGCCCCGACGCGCAGTCGCTGGAAGACGCGCGGATCAAGGCCCTTGACCCCGGCATGGCGGCCGAGGTCTACATACAGACGCAGTCGCGCACGGCGCTGCAGTACATCATGCGCCCCGTGTACGACTCGCTGCGACGCTCCTTCCGAGAGTCCTGATGGCGCAAGCGGGCGAGCGGACATACCGCATCACCCGCCCTGGAGCGGAGGCCCTGCGGCTCGGCATCGCCTGCACACTGGCAGGCTGGGTCCTGTCACTCGGGGTGTCCTGGCTACCGCTGTGGCAGGCGCTGGAGTACCGGGTCTTCGACCTGCTCAGCATCTCCGCGCGCCCTCTGGGCAGCAACATGCCCATCACCATCGTCGGCATCGACGAGGCCTCCGCGACGCAACTCGGCCAGCGCTGGCCCTACCCGCGCGACCTCCATGCCCGCTTGATCACGAACCTGAAAGCGGCAGGGGCAGCCGTCATCGCCTTCGACGTGCAGTTCTCCGAGCCCGGCACGCCGGAAGAAGACGCGCGCTTCGCCGAGGCGATCGCTGCGGCCGGCAATGTGGTGCTCGCCTCGAAGTTCGAGTACCACGAGACCTCGAGCACGCGGGTGTTCATGCGAATGGACCCCATCTCCGCGTTCACCTCGGCCGGTGCCAGCGTGGGGCTCACCGACATGGCGCTCGCCAATGACCAGGTGCCGCGGCGCATGGCGACGGGAACGGACGCGTTCTGGCGCGTGGCCGTGCGCACACTCGTGGAGGTGATGCCCGAGGCCGGCATCACCGAACCCGCGGTGCCGGAGGGGGCGATGATCCGTTACCTGGGGCCGCGCAACACCTTCCCCGTGGTGTCCTACTACCAGGTGATCAACGGCGAACCCGACGCGCTGGCACTGATGGGCGGCGCGCTGGTGCTGGTGGGGCGTGAGGCCGGCGCCACCACCGAGATCAACGTGGCGCAGGCCGATGTCTTCCCCACGCCCTTCACGCTCAGCACGGGGCTGCTCTCCTCCGGGGTCGAGATCCATGCCACGCAGGTGGAAAACGCCCTCCTCGGCATCCTGATCGAACCGGCCAGCCGCGGGCAGAACCTGCTGTTCGCCACCGTGGCGCTGCTGCTGGTGCTGCCCTGGATGGTGTGGTGGCATCCGCTGCGCAGCACCGGGGGCGTGCTCGCCTGCATCGGCATCACCGGGGGCGCCGCGCTGCTCCTGTTCGACAGGGGGTTCTGCGACAACGGCAGCTGGTGGAGCCTTTTCAGCACGGACTGCCGCGCAAACGGCGGCGTGCAAAGGCAGATCTGGGTCTCTTGCGCGGCTCCGATGGCAGGCATCCTCGCGGCTTTCCTCGGCACGGGAAGCGGAGCCTTCCTCACCGAGCGCCGGCACGCCGCGCGCATCCGCAACGCCTTCTCCCTGTACGTCTCGGGCGATGTGGTGCAGCAGATGATCTCGCACCCCGAGAAGCTGCGCCTCGGTGGCGAGCGCCGCGAGATCAGCGTGATGTTCTCCGATCTCTCGGGCTTCACGGAGTTCTCCGAGAAACTCGATCCCGACAATGTCGCGCTGGTGGTGAACAC
>JBILEG010000117.1:0-8849 GCA_044352225.1 Pseudomonadales bacterium
CGACATCTTCTGGGCGAGCTCGGCGACCGTGATCGACTCCGGCAATGCGACTTCGTACACGATCTTGTCCGTGGGCAGTTCGAATCCGTGTCTCAAATGCTCCTCGTGCGCGGGCTTCAGCTCGCGGCTGCGTCGCTCGCGCCGGAGCGCGGCGGCTTCGGCTTCCTCGAGGTCTGCCTCGGAGAGCGGAATGGCCGTCGGGCGAAGCAGCGCATCGCGCTCGCGTTCCCATGAGGTCTTCGCGCCTTTCTTGCGCGGCTTGTCATCGTCCGGCGCGTCCTCGCGGCGCTTGCCCTTGGCCGGGCGTACGTCCTTGGCACCCTTCGGCGCAGCAGGACCCGCCCCGCCGGCAGGCTTGGCGGGCGCGGCGTCCTCCGGACGGGTACGCGCAGGCGGCTCGGAGCGCTTGCGGGCTTCTTCCTCTTCCTTCAGCTTCTTGGCCTTGGCGAGGGCTTCGCGCCGGGTCCGCTCCTCGATCTCCTTTTCCTTGCGTCGCGTCGCGGCGGCCTGTCTCAGGAGTTCAGGGTCGATGAGGCGTTTGTCTTCTCGGCGCGGCACCTCGGCAACAGGCGCGGGCGCCGGAATCTCTACGGGCGCCACCTCGGGAGCGGGCGCTGGCTGGACTTCGACTTCGGCAGGCGTCTGCTCGGGTTCGGGCTCTGCCGGCAGTTCTTCCGCAACTACGGGCTGTTCTGCAGCTACGTGCTGCTCCTGCTCCTCGAACCCCTCCTGCTGCTCGAACTCTTCGCTTTCGCCATCGAGTTCCTGGGTCGTCTCGAGACCGTCCTCCCGCTTGACGTAGGTCCGCTTCTTGCGGATCTCGACGTTCACCGTCCGCTTCCCGGCCGAACCGGTCTTCAGCTTGGTGATGGTGCGCCGCTTCAGCGTGATGCGCTTGGATGCATCCGCATCCGCATCCTCGCCGTGGCTGCTGCGCAAGTGCGCGAGCAGTGTCTGCTTGTCTTCGTCGGACACGAACTGCTCGGCCTTCTGGTGGGAAAGGCCGGCCTCTTTCATCTGCGCGAGCAGGTGCTCGACGGAGACGTTGACCGACTTCGCTAGCTCTGCAACCGTGACTTCAGCCATCGAATCGTCTCCCGGCGAGGGCGCTCAGCGCGCGTCCCCGCCCTGCTCCAATGCTTCGAACCAGGGGGCGCGCGCCGTCATGATCAGCGCAGCGGCGCGTTGCTCGTCGAGGTCCTCGATGCCGAGGAGATCCTCGACTGCCTGCTCCGCGAGGTCTTCCATCGTGACGATGCCGCGGCTCGCCAGTCGGAAGGCGAGTTGGCGATCCATACCGTCCATACCGAGAAGGTCCTCGGCCGGTTCGGAAGACCCGAGGCGCTCCTCGGAAGCGATGGCCTGCGTCAGCAAGGCATCCTTGGCCCGGGCGCGGAGTTCCTCTGCGGTGTCCTTGTCGAAGCCGTCGATCGCCATCATCTCCTCGAGAGGGACATAGGCGATCTCTTCCAGCGTGGAAAAGCCCTCTTCCACAAGTACGAAAGCCACGTCCTCGTCTACGTCCAGGGCTTCCATGAAGCGGGCGATGGTGGCGCCAGCCTCCTGCTCCTGTTTGGCCTGCTGTTCTTCGAGGCTCATCACGTTGATGTTCCAGCCAGTGAGCTGGCTGGCGAGCCGGACGTTCTGACCACCGCGGCCGATGGCCTGCGCGAGGTTGTCTTCCGCGACCGCCACTTCCATGGTGTTGGTGTCTTCGTCTACGACGATCGACTCCACATCGGCAGGCGCCATCGCGTTGATGACCAGCTGCGCGGGGTTGTCATCCCAGAGGATGATGTCGACGCGCTCACCGTCGAGCTCGTTCGAGACGGCCTGAACGCGCGAGCCGCGGATGCCGACGCAGGCACCGACAGGGTCGATTCGGCCGTCGTTGGTCTTGACCGCTATCTTGGCACGCAGGCCCGGATCACGCGCCGCCGCGCGGATGTCGATCACCTGCTCGGCGATCTCGGGCACCTCGATCTTGAAGAGCTCGATAAGCATTTCGGGGCAAGTGCGGCTCATGATGAGCTGCGGCCCGCGGGCCTCGGTCTGGATTTCCTTCAGCACCGCGCGGACACGATCGCCGATGCGGAAAGTCTCACGGCCCACCAACTGATCGCGCGAGAGCAAGGCTTCGGCGTTGTTGCCAAGATCGACGATCACTGCATCGCGGGTGACTTTCTTCACACTGCCGCCCAGCATTTCGCCGACCCGGTCGCGGTACTGGTCGACGATCTGCGCGCGTTCCGCCTCACGGACCTTCTGGACGATGACCTGCTTGGCGGTCTGCGCGGCAATACGGCCGAAGCCGACGTTTTCGACCTGCTCTTCGTAGACGTCGCCGGGCCGAAGCGCAGGGTTCTTCTCATGGGCCTCCTGCAGCGTGAACTCGGTGCCCAGGGCTGCGGGCTCCTCGTTGCTGCGGACCAGCCAACGGCGAGACGTGGCGTAGTCACCGCTCTGGCGATCGATCACGACGTGAATGTCGGAGTCCTCGTCGTAGCGTTTCTTGGTCGCCGTAGCGAGGGCCTGTTCGATAGCCTCGAAAATGATTTCGCGCGAGACGCCCTTCTCGTTCGAGACGGCCTCGGCAACCAGCAGGATTTCCTTGTTCATCCCTATGCTCCGCAACACATCCGGGCCCTCGCGGGCTCAGTCATCCTCAACCACCAGACTGGCCTTGCGGATCGCTCCCCAAGGCACCCGTAGCCGCCCGCCGGCGGCAAGATCCAGTTCCACGGCATCCGCGTCGGCGCCGACGATCAGACCGTCGAGATTGCGCTGACCACCGATCAGGCGTGCCAGGCGGATCTTCACACGCGAGCCTTTGTAGTGCTCGTACTGCTCTGCCCGGAAAAGCGGCCTGTCCCAGCCGGGCGATGACACTTCGAGCGTATAGGCACCTGTAATCGGGTCCGAGACGTCGAGCGTGGCACTCGCCTGGCGACTGACCGCCGCACAATCGTCCACCGTGATGCCCTGCGGCGCATCGATGTAGAGGCGCAGCAAGGAATGACGCGGCCTCGCGTTCAGCTCCACGCCCCATAGCTCATACCCGAGCGCCTCGATAACAGGCCCCAGCAACTGCTGCAGATCCTCGACTCGAGCGCTCACGCCGTGCTACCTGACCCCAAAAACAAAAAATGGGCTCGTAGCCCACTTCCCATTGCATCGGTACTGCCCGGGCGCATGTTGCCCATGCGCCCCGGTATCCACCTGACAACAAAAAGCCCCGCTAGGGGGCTTTCTGTTTTCCTTGCCCCGGGCTCCGCAGACCCCGGAACAGGATTTCGAAAATGGTAGCGGGGGCCGGATTTGAACCAACGACCTTCGGGTTATGAGCCCGACGAGCTACCAGACTGCTCCACCCCGCATCAACAACCGGAAACCGGCTCCCCCAGAGGGAGCGCAAGTATAAGAAGGCGTTTGTTTAATGGTCAAGCAGAATGCACTGCCTGAGATGCCTTTCTTCTTTGCCCCTGACTGCAGAGCCCTTTCAGCGGGCTTTGCACAGATGTATCGGATGGTGCCCAAGGCCGGACTTGAACCGGCACGGCTTACGCCACTACCCCCTCAAGATAGCGTGTCTACCAATTCCACCACTTGGGCATGAACCCGAAACCATCATTCCATTCTCACTGCTTGGCAGGAATATCCGCTGCTGCAGGAGTTTCATTCGCAGACTGCACTGCTGGCGCAGACACCGGCGCATCAGCGGCCGACGGCATGTCCGAAGCCGGCGCGGAAGGCGTGTCGGTGGTAACAGCTGAGGCCGGGACCTCAGCTGCAGAACCCTCGGCATTATCACCCGGTTGTAGCTCGGCTGCCACGGGTATTCCTCCCTCTCTTGCAGCTTCGGCCTTGTGTTTCGCCATCACCGCCAAGCCGATGCTCGCCACGAAGAACAATGTCGCGAGGATGGCCGTGCTGCGCGTGAGTACGTTACCTGCCCCCACAGAGCCGAACACCGTCTGCGATGCGCCGGCACCAAAGGATGCTCCCACATCCGCGCCCTTGCCCTGCTGGATCAGGATGAGCCCGACCATCGCGGCAGAAAGCAGCACGTAAAACACCAGAATCAGCTGTTCCATGATCGTCCCTCAGCGGCTCTACAGATGGCCGCAAACTCACCGGCATCGAGGGAGGCGCCGCCAATCAGCCCACCGTCGATATCGGGCATCGCAAACAATGCCGCAGCATTCGCTGCCTTTACGCTGCCACCGTACAACACCCTGAGGCTCCGGCCCGCGTCCGGCGCAAAGGCCTCCGTCTGTTGCCGTAGTCGGCTGTGAACCTCCTGTGCCTGCTCTGGCGATGCCGTCAGCCCCGTGCCTATGGCCCAAACGGGCTCGTAAGCAAGAACCAGCGACGCCGCGCGCTCCGGGCCGGCACCCTCGAGAACTGCAGACAACTGCGCCGCCACCACATCAAATGTTCGCCCGGCCTCGCGTTGTTCAAGGGTCTCTCCCACGCACACGATGGGCGAGAGGCCCGCGACCAATGCCGTACGCGTCTTGCGCGCAACGGCAATGTCGTCTTCGCCGTTCCCCGCGCGTCGCTCCGAATGACCAAGGATCACCCAGTTGCAACCCACGTCGAGGAGCATCTCCGCAGACACCTCTCCGGTATGCGCACCGCAAGGGGCGGAGTGCATGTCCTGAGCACCAACCCCCAACACAGAGCCGGCGAAACACTCTACGGCCAGTGACAGATAGGGGAACGGCGGGCACACCACCACATCCACCGCAATGCCGCGCATCTCCCCGACCAGATACGGAAGGAGTGCACGGACCATCGCCTGCGAACCGTTCATCTTCCAGTTGCCGGCCACGAGCATTCGCCGCACAGCCTACCCCCCTGAAAGCGGGCGAGGATGGTAACCAAGTGCCCGGGGGCGGCACAAGGAGACTTGCGCGGCAGAAACCGGGCTGGGCCCTTCAGGCCAATTCGGCACGCACCACATCCGCGAGTTCGCCGGCCAACCGTTCGACCAACACGCCATCCTCACCCTCGACCATCACGCGTATGAGCGGCTCCGTGCCGGATGCCCTGAGCAACACCCTGCCTCGGCCCGAAAGAAGGCCATCTGCGCCCGCAACGGCTGCCGCCACGCGCTCGTTCGAGAGGGGGTCACTACGCCGCGCGACGGAAACATTGACCATGACCTGCGGGAATTTGCGCACATCGGCCCGCAATTCATGCAGGCTGCGGCCACGCGTGCGCATGGCCGCCACCACCTGCAGCGCCGAAACGATGCCGTCTCCGGTGGTACTGACATCGAGACAGATGATGTGGCCGGAGGATTCGCCCCCCAGCCGCCAACCCTTGCTGGCCATCATTTCCAGCACATGGCGATCGCCTACCTTCGCCCGCGCGAAAGGTATACCGAGACCATTCAGTGCAATTTCGACGCCCAGATTGCTCATCAGCGTGCCCACCACTCCGTGGCAAGCAACACCGCGGTGCTTGCGATCGGCAGCGATGATGTAGAGGAGTTCGTCACCATCCACGATGGTGCCCGTGTCATCGACGCAGATCAGGCGGTCCCCATCTCCGTCGAGAGCGATGCCCATATCCGCGCGGTGCGTGCGCACCGCATCCACCAGGGCCGCCGGCGAGGTGGATCCCACCCCACGGTTGATGTTGAACCCGTCAGGCTCCACACCCAGTTCGATCACCGTGGCGCCGAGCTCGGCGAACACTGCAGGGGCAACGTGATAGGTCGCGCCGTGGGCGCAATCGACCACGATCCGCATCCCTTCGAGATTGAGGTCGAAGGGGACGGTGCTCTTGCAGTACTCGATGTAACGCCCCGCCGCATCGGCCATCCGGGTCACCTTGCCAAGCCCGCTGGAGTCGTTGGTCTGCATTGGCCCGGCGAGCTCGATCTCGATCTGCTGCTCGATCTCATCGGGAAGCTTGGTGCCCCTCGAGGAGAAGAATTTGATGCCGTTATCGTCGTAGGGGTTGTGAGAGGCGCTGATCACGATGCCGGCCACGGCATGAAAGGTGCGCGTGAGGTAGGCCACCGCGGGCGTTGGCATGGGACCCAGCAACGAGACATCGAGCCCGGCGGCAACGAGCCCTGCCTCAAGGGCGGACTCGAACATGTAACCGGAGATGCGCGTGTCCTTGCCGATGATCACGAGGTTGCGCGCGCGGCTGTCCCTTGCCTGACGGCCCAGTACCCGCCCGGCCGCCCAGCCGAGCTTGAGGACGAAATCCGGCGTGATCGGCTCAACGCCCACCTTGCCGCGAATACCATCGGTACCGAAGTAACGCATTCCCCTGCCCTCATCCGTCCTTGCGAACAGCAGCCACCATGGCGAGCACATCACGCGTGGCACGCACATCGTGCGTGCGCACCACGGCGACCCCTTGCTGCGCGGCAAGTGTAGCCAGTGCCAGCCCGCCCGCCAGACGTTGACGCGTGTCGCGCCCCAGGATCCGTCCGATCATCGATTTGCGCGACACACCGATCAGGACGGGCAATCCCAGCCCCACGAGACCGGGCAGCCCACGAAAGAGCTCAAGATTGTGCTCCAGCGTCTTGCCGAAGCCGAACCCGGGATCCAGCAGCAGTAGCCCGCGCGGGATACCGGCGGACTCACAGTCAGACACGCGCTCCAGCAAGAACTCCCGCACCTCGGCGCAAACATCCCGGTAGACGGGCTCTTTCTGCATGGTCGCGGGCTCACCGCGCATGTGCATCAGACACACCGGGAGCCCGGTGGCAGCGGCGGCGGCCATGGCGCCCGGGCGCGCGAGCGAGCGCACATCGTTCAACAGGCCTGCGCCCGCCGCGGCCGCAGCGCGGATAACTTCCGGCGTACTGGTATCGACGGACACGATGACGTCCAGCCGCGCGGCAATGGCTTCCAGCGCAGGCAGCACGCGATCGCATTCTTCCTGAACGGAGACCGGCGCCGCACCCGGACGGGTGGACTCACCACCGAGATCGAGGATGTCCGCACCGTCTGCAAGCATGCGCTCGGCACGCCGCAGGACACGGTCAGCTGCCGGGCGGCCGTCTTGCCAGAGGCTGCCACCGTCTGAGAAGGAATCGGGCGTGAGATTGATCACGCCCATCACGCGGGGAACAGAGAGATCGAGGCCGCGCACCCCGCACTGCAGGATCACCGCGATCAGTGCTCGCCGGCCGGATCTCCGATGGCAGCACTCGGGCCGCGATCTTCAGCGGCGCCTGCGCCAGGCCCGGGTTTGCTGCCGCTGTCAGCGGATTCGGCGGGCGGACGAGCCGGGCGGCCGGACATGATGTCGTCGATCTGGTCGGAATCCAGGGTCTCGAACTGCATCAGGGCCTTGGACATCGCATGGAGCTTGTCCATGTTGTCGACGAGGATCTGCCGCGCCGTGGCGTAGGCCTCATCGATGATGCGCCGCACTTCCTCGTCAATCTTTTTGGCCGTCTCGTCGGAGGTGTGCTTGCCGCCCATCGCGGCGCTGCGCCCGAGGAAGACTTCCTCCTGACCCTCGTCATAGTTCAGCGGGCCCATGCGCTCGGAAAGGCCCCACTTCGTGACCATATTCCGCGCGATGTCGGTGGCGCGCTGGATGTCGTTGGTGGCGCCGGTGGTGATGCCGTCCGGGCCGAGGATGAGCTCCTCGGCGATGCGCCCGCCGAAGAGGCTGCAGATCGCGCTCATCAGGCCGCGGCGGCTGTGCGAGTAGCGGTCTTCCTCGGGGAGGAACATGGTGACGCCCAGTGCCCGACCGCGCGGAATGATGCTGACCTTGTAGACCGGGTCGTGCTCGGGCACGACGCGGCCCACGATGGTGTGGCCGGCCTCGTGGTAGGCGGTGTTGCGCTTTTCTTTCTCGGACATCACCATCGATTTGCGCTCGGCGCCCATCATGATCTTGTCTTTCGCGAGATCGAACTCGTGCTGCGCGACCACGCGGCGGTTGGACCGCGCAGCGAAGAGCGCGGCCTCATTCACCAGATTGGCGAGATCGGCACCCGAGAATCCCGGCGTACCCCGCGCAATGATCGCCGGATCGACGTCATCCGACAGCGGCACACGGCGCATGTGGACTTTGAGGATCTGCTCACGCCCACGGATATCCGGCAAGCCCACCACCACCTGGCGATCGAAGCGGCCCGGGCGCAGCAGCGCGGGGTCGAGCACATCCGGGCGGTTGGTGGCAGAGATAACGATGATTCCGTCGTTGGGCTCGAAGCCGTCCATCTCGACCAGCAACTGGTTCAAGGTCTGCTCGCGCTCGTCGTGACCGCCGCCCAGACCCGCGCCACGGTGGCGGCCCACGGCGTCGATCTCGTCGATGAAGATGATGCAGGGCGCCTGTTTCTTGGCCTGGTCGAACATGTCACGTACGCGAGAGGCGCCCACGCCCACGAACATCTCGACGAAATCCGAGCCCGAGATGGAGAAAAAAGGCACTTTCGCTTCACCGGCAATGGCCTTGGCGAGAAGCGTCTTGCCGGTACCGGGCGGGCCCACCATCAGCACGCCGCGCGGAATGCGCCCGCCCAGCTTCTGGAACTTGGCCGGATCACGCAGGAACTCCACGAGTTCGTGCACGTCTTCCTTGGCCTCCTCCACGCCGGCCACATCGGCGAAGGTGGTCTTGATCTGATCCTCGGAGAGCAGACGGGCTTTGCTCTTGCCGAAGCTCATCGGGCCACCGCGGCCACCGCCGCCACCCTGCATCTGGCGCATGAAGAACATGAAGACGAGGATGATGATGAGGATCGGGAAGGAGGCGACGAGCAATTGCTGCCAGATGCTGGGCTGCTCGGGCTGACGCCCCTCGACCACGACCTCGTTGTCGAGGAGATCGGCCATGAGACCCGCATCGGGGAT
>JBILEG010000118.1:0-8803 GCA_044352225.1 Pseudomonadales bacterium
GCTTGCCGAGACCGGCGTCGAGCAGCACCCAGCCGAGCAGCAGGACGAGGCCGAGCGCGATCACGGGATCCACCATGGGCAGTGTCACGTCTCAGGGTGCAGGGAATACGACGAACGGCGTCTCGGCGCCGAAGTCGGCAAGCGTGCGCAGCCACTGGCCGCTCAGCGCATCGTAGACATCAAGAACGAAGGCGCCCGTCTCGTTGTTGCCCACAGCGACCATCAGGGGCTTGTCGTCACGGGTAAGCATGATCGACATGGCCGGATGCTTCAGCGTGATTCGCCGCTCTCGCTTCTTGGAGGTGGGGTCGAACACCCAGGCCTCGGTGCCGGAATCCTGGTGCGAGGATTTCTCGCCCTTCACATGGAAGAGCATGTAGATCTTGCCCGTGGAATCGGTGTCGAGGAACTGCCAGCCACCGGGGCCCCAGCCCGCCTCACGGTCTGCCGTATCCAGCAGGGACCAGGGCTTGCCCGGCTTGGCAACGTCACCGCGGAAATCCACGGGCAGCATCTGTCCGCCGAAGGTCGGGAACCACGCCATCCCCTCGTGCTTCGCCGGCTTTTCGAACAGCGGATCGGCCTCGACGTCCAGGGCTGGCTTGCCCCGCACTTCCTTCTTGAGCTTGCCGTCCTCATCGAGTTGAACGCTGAAGAAAGCGCCGTCGGCGCAGAGTGAACTGAAGCCGCGCTTGCCCGTGGGGTAGATGAGCGCGCAGCCGGGAATCGGCACCTCGGAGGCGATGGCGCGCTTCTCGAGATCCACCACCCAGACCGAACTGCCCGGGTTGAAATTGAACGACAGCGCGAAGCGGTCGTCTCCGGTCACCTGCACGGCGTGCACCTGCGGCAAGCCGCTGAAACGCTTGCCGCCCGGCAAGACCACCTCACCCGTAGGCGCGAGGGTGGACTGGTCGTAGATGGTGAAGACGTCGGTGCGCTCACCGCGCTGGCCGCGTGAGTAGAAGCTCTCCGAGACGTAGAGTTCCTTGCGCTTGCCGGAGGTCGCGAAGCCACCCATGAAGCCGTGATTGATCATGCCCTTGTACTGGGCGGGACCGGTCTCGGCATCGGCGTCGAGCACCACGACCTTGCCGTCGCTCATGTGGAAGAACGCACCGTCGTGGGCGAGGATCCAGTGCGGCGGATACGGCACCGGGAGGGTGCGGATGATGCCGGTTTTTTCGGCGGGCAACTCGGCGTGTGCAAGCGCTGCACCGAACAGCAGGAGGCCGATCCACTTCTTCATGTCTGACTCCTCTTGGAACCCGTTGTACTGCGCTCGCGCCGGACGTCGCGGGCTCAGGTCTTGTCGATGCTGATCACTTGCATATCGGTGTACTCGGCAAGCCCTTCCTCGCCGAACTCCACGCCCATGCCCGAAGCCTTGACGCCGCCCATGGGCACGTTCGGTGCAATGGCCGCGTGCTTGTTCACCCATGCCGTGCCGCACTCGAGGCGCGCTGCCACGGCTGCGGCTGCGGCGAGGTCGGTGGACCACACCGAACCGCTCAGTCCGAACTCGCTCGCGTTGGCGCGCGTAATCACTTCGTCCAGATCGCTGTAGCGGATCACCGGCAGCACCGGGCCAAACTGCTCTTCGTCAACCAAACGGGTTCCGTCGGTGACATCGGCCACGATCGTGAGCGGATAGAAATGCCCCGGGCCGCCCGTGGGCGAGCCACCGCAGAGGATGCGCGCGCCGTGCGCCTTGGCGTCCTCTACCAGCGCGTTCACCTTGTCGAACTGCATGCGATTCTGCAGCGGGCCCATCATGCTGGTTTCGTCGAGGCCATTGCCCACGGGCGTGGCCTGCGCGATGCCGGCGAGCGCCTGGCACATGGGTTCGTAAAGGCTGTCGTGTACGTAGAGGCGCTTGATCGCAGCGCAGGTCTGGCCGGAGTTGATGAAGGCACCGCCAAAAATCCTGGGCGCCATCGACGCCACATCGGCGCCCGGCAGCACGATGGCGGCGTCGTTGCCGCCCAACTCCAGCGTGAGGCGCTTCAGATTGCCCGCGGCGCTCGCCATCACCTTCTTGCCGGTGGCGCAGGAGCCGGTGAAGACGATCTTCTTGATGCCGGGGTGCTCGGTCATCCACTGCCCGAGTTCATCGGTGCCGGACACGGCGTTCAGCACGCCCGGCGGCAGCACCTCGTTGATCAGCTCCACCATGCGCAGCGTGCCGAGGGGGGTGTAGGGCGAGGGCTTGATCACCACCGTGTTGCCGGTGCGGATCGCAGGCACCACGTGCCAGATCGCAATCATCAGCGGCCAGTTCCACGGCGTGATGGAACCCACCACGCCGAGCGGGCGGCGGTGGATCTCGACGCGGCTCTGCGGCGTGTCCTCGAGGATTTTCACAGGCAGGTCGAAGGAGGCCTGCGCACCGGCCCATGCCATGCAGGCACCAAGCTCGAACTCTGACCCCATGCCCTTCAGCGGCTTGCCCTGCTCCAGGGTGAGCAGGCGCGAAAGCTCGCCCGCATGCGCTTGCAGCACGCCCACGATGTCGAGGCAAGCCTGCTTGCGGCGGGCCTCGGGTTCCTTGCTCCAGGTAGCGAAGGCGCGCTCGGCAGCGGCCACTGCTTGGTCAAGCTGCGTGCGCGTGGCGACAGGCGCCTTGCCGACCACCTCGCCCGTAGCCGGATTGGGCACGTCGAAGGTGGCTGCCGTGGCGACTTTGTGGTTGTCGATGATCAGGCCGAATTCAGACATGGGCAGGCACTCCGGTTTTCAGCTGCGAACAGTATCAGGGCCGGCGCCGGATTGGCCGGTCTGACAGTGAACAGGCGCTTGAATCAGGGCGAAGTTTTGCGCCGCAGGAAAACAAACTCAACCGCATTTTGCGCCCCGCACCCCCACCGGATTCGAACAGACTCTGCCGCAGAAACGAAAACGCCCGCGGGGTGAGCCGCGGGCGTTTGTGTGGTGGCCACAAGGGCCGCCTCAGACCAGAGGCATCAGAAGTTCTGGGTGAACTTCAGGCCGATGGTGCGCGGACGCGCCGGAATCCCGTAGATCTGCTGTCCGCAGGTCGCGGGGGCGCACTGCGAGGTGATCGCAAGGGGCGTGTCCTCGTTGGTCACGTTCTTGATGAACAACTCGACGGCGTAGCTCTCCTTCGTGAGACCTGCAGTGAGGTCAAGGAAGGTGTTCTTGTCGAACTCGGGATAGTAGAGCTCCTGGTCACGGATGTTCAGGCTGGAATTGCGCTTGCCTTGGTAGGCCAGCGTGGCCTGCATGTGGCCTTCGAAATCCCCTACCGGCATGGTGTAACGCGCCGTCAGGTTACCCTTGAACTTGGCCGTGAGGGGGAGTTGCTCGCCCGCGTCAGCCCAGTTGGCGCTCTCACCGGCATCGCCGACGTCGCCGTCACCGTTGATGTCGAGCGTGCCCTGGCAACTGGGGCAGTAGTCGTCCTGAAGTTCGCTGTCGTAGTAAGCCCACGAGGACACGATCATCAGGTTCTCGGTGGCCGCCCAGAGAAGGTCCATCTC
Organism: Pseudomonadales bacterium; assembly: GCA_044352225.1. Taxonomy (GTDB): domain Bacteria; phylum Pseudomonadota; class Gammaproteobacteria; order Pseudomonadales; family UBA5518; genus UBA5518. The sequence goes on from JBILEG010000118.1 coordinate 3,501, forward strand.
GGTGCCGAGGATTTCGGCGGTCGGGCCGTTCACGTTCTGCGTGATACCGTTGGCGCCCTGGAAGCCCACCTGGAAGTCTTCCCACTCCTCGAAGAACACGGCGCCGTTGAACTGCACCGAGTTGTCGAACCACTGCGTCTTCCAGCCGAGTTCCCAGTTGGTGAGGAAGTCAGACACGTACTCGCCGGCGAAGGGGTTGCGGTTGATACCGCCAGGGCGGTAGCCCTCGGACCAGGTCGCGTACACCATGGCGTCGTCGCTGATCGTGTAGCTCAGGTTCGCCATGAAGATGTTGTCGCTTTCCTTGATGCCCTTGTCGACGTTTTTGCAAGGGGTATCGTCGTAGTCTGCCTGCGAGGGGCAGCGCCACTCACCGTTGGCCGACCAGCCCTGACCCCAGTCCACGAACTCGCCATCACCGCCGTTGAGGGTGCTGCCGGGTTCGGTGGATTCACTGGGCCGCGGCGAGCCATCGCCGTTGAAACCGGGCGCCCGCCCACGGTTGAAGCCAAGGCCGAAACCGAAGAAGCCGTCGATGATGGTTTCAGGCTTGAAGAACCGCGCCCCGACCTTGAACTCGAGGTCGTCGGTGATATCGAAGGCCAACTGGCCGAAGATGGCCTCGTCGGTATCCTCCCGATCCATGTTGTTCAGGTAGACGATGTCGTTGAAGTTGGCGTTGGTGCCTTCGAGATAGTTCATCTCCATGGTCGAGGAGAGCCCATCGACTTTCCACTTCTGCTCGAAGTTGTGGAGCGAGTCCATGAAGAACGCGCCGATCATGCCGCGGACGCGGTTGTCCTGCGGGGTGCTGATCCGGATCTCGTGGGTCTTGCGGTCGTAGTTGTCGTTGTTGCCGTAGCGGGCACCGGGCCAGACGCGGTCCGCGGTGCTGCCAGGGAAGTTCGGATCCGAAATATGCAGCGCCGCGAAGTAGCCGCTGGTATAGGCAACGTCGTAGAAGTAAGAGTAGTCAGAGTAGTCGAACGAACTGTTCAGGTTCCGGTTCAGGTAAGAACCCGCGTACACGAGGTCGAACATGCCCACCTGGCCTTCGATGGTGAGGCCGGCCTGGTAGAAGTTGTCGTCGACGAACTCTTCCTGCACGTGGGAGACCTGGTTGTCGCCTTCGCTGCCGCCGAAGCCGCTCAGGTCTTCACCGAAGGCGCCGTCCGCAGACTGCTTCTGCGCCATCAGGGTGCCGGTGACGGTCCAATCGTCGTTCAGGTCTACACGCAGCGACGCACGGCCGCCTTCGGTGTCTACCGTGTTGTAGTTGTCCTGGGCGAACTTGCTGTTGTCGACGGTGATGTCGTCGTCCTCGGTGCTCTGATCTCCCGGGTAAGTACGGCTGCGCAGGACGTTGTCGATGTAGCCGGCGTCCTTGCGCTTCCAGCCCACGATACGCACTGCGGCCTTGTCGCTCAGCGGGATGTTGACGTATCCCTCGCCGCTGTAGCCCATGTCGTCGCCATCGACCTGGTTACCCTCGAGGGTGTAGCTCGCCGAGAACTCGCCCGGATCGGGCTTGTTGGTGATGACGCGGATGGTGCCCGCCTGCGAACTCGCGCCGTAGAGCGTGCCCTGGGGGCCTGCCAGGGCTTCTACCCGGGCGATGTCGTACATGTGGATGTCGAGGTTGCCCTGCACGGTGGTGATGGGCATCTCGTCGAGGTACTGGCCGACGCTGGGCTGGGACAGGGTGGCCTGGCCGTCACCGCCGGTCGTCACACCACGGAAATAGACATTGGTGAAGCCCACGCCCGCCAGAGACGGCGAGGTGGATACCGCGGGAAGCATCTTCGCGAAATCCGCGAAGTCATTGATGTTCAGTTGCTCGATCGTCTTGGTGTTCAGCGTCTGGATGCTGATCGGCACGTCCTGCATGTTCTCGGACCGCTTCTGGGCGGTCACCAGCACTTCCTCGATCTCCTGGGAGAGCGCGGGCAGGGCCTGAGTCATGAGAAGGATGGCTGCGGCCAGGGGGGCGCGTGTGAAACGGGCCTGGGCGCGGTTGGATGCTTTTGTCGGCATCTTCAGTCTCCTAAGTGGCTTGTGGTGTGTGATCCGGACAAGGCGAAGAACCGGCACAGTTGGAGCCTACCATGCCAAGGCAGACTGTCCAGCCAAGGGCCGGGAGCTAAAACCGGAATTTTTCTCGCCCTCGGCCGCCCCTCTTTGGTGCGGGCAACTCAGGCCGGCGGTGTATCGGGGTAGTGCTCGAGCACCGGTCCCAGCGCCTGCTCCAGAGGGCCTAGCCACGGAGCGTAATGCCGCCACTGATCCACGGCGTCGCTGTAGATCGGGCGCCTCACCTGCTCGGAACTGGCGGTACGCACGGGCCGATCATTCTCGAAGAAGCGCAGGCAACCCTCCTCGAAGGGCAGGCCGCAGTAACCGAGCAGGCGCCGCACTTCGGTCTCGGTATCCGCCACCATTTCCTCGTAGATGACACGATGGACTCGCCCCGGCAGCACCGCATCGAAATGCGCCATCAAGCGCACGTAGTCCCGGTAGTAGTGACCCATGTCCTCCAGGCTGTAACTGAAGTTCTGCCCCCGGGCGTAGTGCTGCTTGAAGTTCGAGAAGCAGCAGGCCATGGGGTGGCGGCGGGTGTCGATGATCCTGGCCTTGGGCAACATCAGGTGGATCAAGCCCGTGTGCAGGAAGTTGTTGGGCATCTTGTCGATGAAGAAGGGAGCCTGGGTCTTGCGGTGGATGCGACAGCGATCGAGGTACTCCTCACCCAGAGCACGCAGCTCCGCCGGCCCCATCGCCGCCAGCACGCGGTTGTAACCTTCGGCCTCGTCACCGTCCGAGCGCTCACGGAGCATCCGGGCCATCGAGATGATCTCGGGCAACTCCGTGGTGCCCTCGACCTGCGAGTGGCTGGAGAGGATCTGCTCGACCAGCGTGGAGCCCGAACGCGGCATCCCGACCACGAAGATCGGCGCGGGTGAATCGCAGCCCTGCCCTGCCCGCTCGGCGAAGAAGCCGGGGGTGAAGTCCCGCCGGAAACGCTCGATGCGGCCCGCATTCAGCGCCGGGTCGTAGTCCACGGTGGCGTGGTGGATGGCGTTGCCGCTCGCGTAGTGCCGGAAGGAGCCTTCCCACTCGCCGGCATCCTCGAGCGCCTTGCCCATCGCGAAATCGAAATGGAGCCGGTCGGTGTCAGAGAGATCCGTGCTGGCCAGTTGGGCCCGCATGGCCGCCATGTCGGCATCCGTGAAGCGGAAGGTCTTCATGTTGGCGAGACTCCACCAGGCCTCACCCAGGGAGGGTTCGCGGGCGATGGTCTCGCGGTAGGCGCGGACGCAGTCCTCGGTGCGGCCCTCCGTCTTCAGCACGTGGCCATAGCTCATCCAGACCTTGGCGTTCGAGGGATACTCCTCAAGCAACTCCTTATAGAGAGCGCTGGAGCGGGCGTACTCCCCGACCCGCCCGAGGATCACGGCCAGCAGGTTGCGGTAGCCAGGATTCCGGGGCGAGCGTGCGAGCAAGCGTTCGGTCTCGATGAGAGCAGCAGCGGACTGGTTCTGGCGATGCAGCAGCACGGCATAGTTGTGGCGCGCCGCCTCGAAACCGGGCGCGAGTTCGAGACAACGCTCCAGCAGTTTCTGAGCCTCTGCAGGCCGACCCACGCGCACAGCCACCTCGGCGAACATGCGGATCGCAGGAACATCCGTGGGCTTTTCCTTCAGGTGCGCACGCAGCAGGGCTTCGGCCTTCGGGACGTCGTTCACCAGCATGGCGCTGGCGGCATCAAGTAGACGCGGATCGCGCGTGGAGGCTTTGATGTGGCGGGCATAGGCGGCATCAGCGGCCTGTGTTTCCCCGCTGGCCATCAGATGGTCCGCGAGCAGCCGCCAGGCCTCCGGGTGGTCGGGCTTCAGCGCCACGGCACGCCGCAGCGCCTCGATGGCTTCGTCACCGCGACTCAGTTGGCCGAGCGTTATGCCCAACTCCACCTGCGCCGCAGCCCAGCGCGGCTGGCGGCCGGCGAGCGCACTGATCAGAGACAGCGCCCCTGCGGGATCGCCAGTCTGACGCCTCGCCTGCACCTGCAGCAGTTCAGCAGGCGGATGCCCCGGCACGGCCTCGAGGATGGCGATCGCCTGCTCTTCGGCAAGCGCCGGATCGTCCTTCAACAGGGAGACGGCATGGCGCATGGCCTCTTCGAGCGTCCCCGTACCTTCGCCGTGCTGGCTCATGCTGCGTGCTCCGCTGAGGCCGGCCGAACCACCCACCGGAAGACATCCCCCGCTCGCCCTTCGATCCACGCCGTGATATTGCCGGCCGAAATGCGCGCGAGTTCCGCCATGGCGGTGTCGGAGTAGAAGGCGACGTGCGGCGTGAGCAACACATCCGGCCTGCCCGCGAGCGGATGATGCGCCAGATCGGGGGAATCAGTGGCAAGCACATCCAGCCCCGCACCCGCGATCAGGCCCGCATCCAGAGCCTCGAGCAGCGCCGCCTCATCGACCAATCCACCCCGCGCGACGTTCAGCAGGAGCGGACGACGGCGCATCTGCGCGAAGGCCTCCTGACCGAGCATGCCTCGGCTCTCCGGACCAAGATTGCAGTGCAGGCTGATGATGTCCGCGCTCGCGTAGAGCTCGACTAGAGAGAGAAGCCTCACGCCCTGCGCACGCGCAACGGCAGCATCGACCACCGGATCACAGGCCACTACCTCGAGCCCGAAGCCCTGCGCGCGGCGCGCCACGGCCTGACCGATGCGCCCCAAGCCCACTATACCCAGCGTCTGCCCCGACAACCGACGCAGGCCTCGAACGAGGTTCCAGCGGAAATCGTGTTGCACCTGCACCTGATGGTGATAGTCCAACAGCCGGCGGTTCAGCGCGAGCAACAGGGCGAGCGTGTGATCGGCCACCTCCTCGGTGCAGTACTCGCCGACCGCCGCCACCGGGAAGCCGAGCGATGTGGCAGCAGCCACGTCCACGCTGTCGAACCCGGTACCCGCCACCGAAATCATCGGCCGGCCTTCGATCCGGCCGAGCACCTCCGCCGTGAAGGGCACGTAGTCCGTGAGGATCGCATCCACACCACGGCAGGCAGCGAGCAGGGCGGCGACATCTCCGTGATGCACATAACGGCGCACGCGCACACCGGGCGGCAGGTTGCGCTGCTCGATCGACACATCCCGGCCATCGGCCTCGGGCATTTCGGCAAACAGGATCAGTGCGGTCTCGTCGGGAGCGGGCATGGGTCATCCAGCGAAGTGAACACAGGGGCGCCTGGCGCCAGAAGGCTGCCATGCAACCACAGCGGAACGCGCCTGCAAA
>JBILEG010000119.1:0-8744 GCA_044352225.1 Pseudomonadales bacterium
GATCTCGAGGAGGAGATCATTGGGAAACTCGATGTCGGCCTTGTCGATCTCGTCGATCAGCAGAACGGCCTGCTCCGGTGCCTCGAAGGCCTCCCAGAGACGGCCCTTGCGGATGTAATTGCGGATGTCATGGACACGCGCATCACCAAGTTGCGAATCACGCAGGCGGGAGACAGCATCGTATTCGTAGAGGCCTTGCTGTGCCTTGGTTGTCGACTTGATATGCCATTGCAGAAGCGGCTTGCCGAGCGCCCTCGCGATCTCCTCCGCCAGCATGGTCTTGCCCGTTCCCGGTTCGCCCTTGATCAGCAGCGGGCGCTGCAGGGCCACGGCCGCGTTCACGGCCATCTGCAGGTCTTCGGTGGCGATATACCTGTCGGTACCGGTAAAGCTCATGCTCGCTCCAGAGTGTGCCTTCGGGCGGAAAAGGGCTCTGCTCCGCCGATGAATCGAGCGGAGGAGTCTAAACCACCGATGCGCGCGGCCGGACTGTCGAAACTGCTCAGATTCCACTGCTCCGCGCGTGCAACGCAGCGCAGACGCCATCTCGGGCAAACGGCGCCGCACATGGACGCGCCGCGCTGCCCGCGCTAGCCTTCCGCCCACCCTGCCTGCAGCCAAGGAACCACCGCATGAACGTCTTCTCCGACAACAGCCTCTCGATCGGGAACACGCCGCTGGTGCGTCTGAACCGCGTCACGACCGGCACCGTGTACGCCAAACTCGAGAGCCGCAACCCGGCGTTTTCGGTGAAGTGCCGCATCGGCTCGAGCATGGTTTGGGCCGCCGAGCAGGACGGTTCTCTGCGACCGGGCATGGAGATCGTCGAGCCGACCAGCGGCAACACCGGGATTGCGCTGGCGTTCGTCGCGGCCGCACGCGGCTATCGGATCACACTGACCATGCCGCATACGATGAGCCTCGAGCGCAGGCAGGTGATGGCAGCACTGGGTGCGAACCTCATCCTGACGGACGGCGCTCTCGGCATGAAAGGCTGCATCGCCAAGGCCGAGGAACTGGTGTCGCAGGATCCGGAGCGCCGCCTGATGATGCAGCAGTTCCAGAATCCCGCGAACCCCGCCATCCACGAGCGCACGACGGGCCCCGAGATTTGGCGCGACACCGACGGCAGCATCGATGTGCTGGTGGCCGGCGTTGGCACGGGCGGGACGCTCACAGGCATCTCCCGTTACATCAAGAACACCTGCGGCAAGGCCATCACGACAGTCGCAGTGGAGCCCGCCTCATCGACGATGATCACGAATTCCCTGACGGGACTCGCGCCCACCCACGCCCCCCACAAGATCCAGGGCATAGGGGCGGGCTTCGTTCCGGGGAATCTCGATCTTTCGCTGGTGGATCAGGTAGAGCAGGTGGGGGATGACGAAGCCATGGAGTTCGCGCACCGCCTGATGCGGGAGGAAGGCATCATGGCTGGCATCTCCTGCGGGGCTGCGGCAGCCGCGGCGGCCCGCGTTGCGGCACAACCGCAACACTCGGGCAAGACCATCGTAGTGGTGCTGCCGGACTCCGGAGAGCGCTACCTCCGGAGCCCGCTCTTCGAGGGACGCTTCGGAGACAGGGAACTGGTGCAGGCGATCGGCTGACTCAACTGCGCCGGGAAGACGGCCCGACGGCGGGTGGTGGCTCACGCCGGGAGACCACCAGCCGGTTCCAGAGAAAACGCAGCATCCAGGCAGCGATCACGGAAAAGCCTGCCACCAGCAACATGCGCACACCCACCAGCGGGCCAAGACCTCCGTCTGCAGAGGTCAGCAGTTCGTAGACCACTACGAAAACTGCGGGAGCAAGGTGTTCCTGCGTCCCGTCGACCGATGCAGGTGTGATCATCACGACGGCCAGGATCACCCGGAGCGCGTCGCGCAACCAGTCCCATGCGCCCGCCGTCAGACGCCAGAACACCACCATCACCGCAACCGCAGAGAGCAGGTAGATGGACCACGCCATGATGTAGTCCGTTGTGGTCTGCATCTCAGGACACTCCAGGCCGATCAGCGCCAGCAGGAGGCAACTGCAGGTAGAACCCGTTTTCCCTGATGCACCGCAGGACATCGGCAGCATCGGCTCGGGCAAGATGACGCTCGGGCGTAAGCGCAAGGGTCATCGCACGCTCGGCAGCACCGAACTCCCGCAAAAGGGGCTCGGGGACGCGAGCGAAACCCTCCTGGTGGTCGACGAAAAGATAGGTATCCGCATTGCGCCGGGAGCGGAAGACCGCACAGAGCAAGCGGCTCACACGGACGCCCTCGCAAGCTCCCACAAGGATTCACCGATGGCCTCGCGCCGCCACCCGTTCAGCAACGGGGAAGCGGGGGCTTCTCCGGTGGATGCCCGTCGCACCAGATCTTCGAGGTCACGTCGTTTCGCCAGCATCTCGGGCGCTACGCCGAGTGCCTCGGCGTGCTCCAGAACCCGCGCCCGCAGCGCCTTCACGCGTCGGGTTTCGGCGGGCCCGGGGGGCGGGGGCACCGGTTCGGGCATCGCGCCTGCATCCAGCGCAAGCGCAGCGGCGATTTCTGATACCAGAGTCTTGCCATGGCGCCGGCGTACTGCCTCCGGGAGATCCGGCACACCCGACAACGCGCGCTCATCCAGCACCGGCATCTCGGCCATGCGCAGCAGCGCCGCATCTGGCACAACCCAACTGCGCGGCAAATCGCGCTCACGGGCGACGCGCTCCCGCCAGGCATGGAGTGCGCGCAGTGCTGCAAGACGAGGACGATCCAGTCGCCAGGCGCCGCCAATGCTGCCGAGGTCCACGCCGGGCTCCCGGTTTCGCGCACGCGGCACGATCGCCGCACATTCGGCGCCGGCCCAGGCGGCCTTCCGTGGATCAGCAGCGAGGTGAGCGCTCAAGGCTGCGTGCAGCCTCGGGAGGTAAAGCACATCCTCGGCGGCATACTTCAGCTGCGCTCCCGAGAGCGGCCGCTGCAGCCAGTCGGTGCGGGTTTCGGATTTCTCCAGTTCGATGCCCAGTTCAAGGCCCACGAGCCGCTGGTAGCCGATGGACAGGCCGTGCCCGCAAAAGGCCGCGAGGACCTGCGTGTCGATCAGCGGATCTGGCAATGCACCCAGCCTGCGGGCGCAGACCTCGAGGTCCTCGCTGCAGGAATGCATGATCTTGGTGACAGAGGTATCGGACAGCACGTCGGCGAGCGCCGACAGATCCTCGATGGCGAGGGGATCGACCAGATGGCACTGCTCCCCGTCGAACAACTGGAACAAGGCGGCCTGGGCATGGAATGTCCTGACACGCATGAACTCGGTATCGAGTGCCAACACGCCAGATGCCCTGCAGCGTTGCGCGGCACTGCGCAATGCATCGGCATCCGGCAGCAACGACCAGGGGGGCGTGTCAGGCGTCGTGGTATTCAAACCGGTTTGCGTCCGAGGAATGCATGTTGAAGAGTGCCGCCGTCGACGTATTCGAGTTCACCTCCGAGCGGCACGCCGTGGGCTATACGCGACACCGCAACGCCGGCTGCACGCAATTGCTCGGTGATGTAGTACGCGGTCGCTTCGCCCTCGACGGTCGGGTTGGTCGCGAGGATCACCTCGCGAAAACCCTCTTCGCGCGCACGCGCGGCGAGCAGATCGAGCCCCAGTTCGGCAGGGCCGATGCCATCGATAGGCGAGAGTCGTCCGAGCAGGACGAAGTAGAGCCCGCGGTAACCGCCGGCCTGCTCCACCGCAATGACGTCGGCAGGTGTCTCGACGATGCAGAGCGTGCTGCGATCCCGACGCTCGCTTGTACAGATGGCACAGACGCTGTCCTCGCTGAGGTTCCGGCAGAGCCGGCAACGCCCCACCCGTTCCACCGCAATGGCAAGCGCCGCAGCAAGCGCAGAAGCACCCTGACGATCCCGCTCCAGGAGGTGCATGGTCATGCGCTGGGCCGATTTGGGCCCAACGCCTGGCAGGCACTGCAGCGCGTCCATGAGGGTGTCGATTGCCGGACCGAAGCGCATGCAGTCAGTTCCCGTGTTGTCAGAATCCGGCCGGAAAGCCCGGTGGCAAACCGAGGCCGCCCGCGACGTCGGCAAGCCGGTCGCGCTGGAGCTCACCGAGACGCCGGACCGCATCGTTGCAGGCAGCGGCGACCAGATCCTCGATGACTGCCGGGTCCTCGGTGAAGAGGGACCGCTCGATATGAATGCCGCGCACCTCGTGGCTACCCGTCATCCGTACGCGGACCAGCCCGCCTCCGGACTCACCCTGCACTTCCAGACGCGCGACCTCCTCCTGAACGGCCTTCAGCTTTTGCTGAACGGCCTGCGCCTGCTGCATCAGTTCCTGCCACCCTTTCACTTCAATTTCCTCTTTCCGCCGCACACGCCGATGTTTCGACGGGGCGGATGCTGTCACGAAGCAGGCGACCGGCGAAAGTGTCGAGCAACAGACGCACATTGGGATCCTGCTCGATGCGCAGGACCGCACTCACCCGTCGCTCCTCGATGAGGCGCGCCTCGCGGCCCGCGGGTGTTTCGCCCGCGGGCTCGGCTGTCCTCAGGCTGATGTCGACGCCCTCTCCGAAGTGCGCTGCAAGGGCCGCGGCGAGGCGCTCCGTAGCAGCCGCAGATGCAAGGCTCGCATGCCCGGCGCTAAGGTCGAGTACCACGCGCGCGCCTTCTGTTTCTCGGGGTAACGCATGCATGGCGAGGCTTCTCGCCATACCCGCCAGGGGCAGAATTTCGAGCAAGGCCGCCCAGTTTGTGGCATCGAGCGCGGCGAGCGCCGCAGGCGCAACGGCTTCAGGACCGGGATCCGGAGGCAGCTCGGGAGATGTTTCCGGCAGGGAAACCTCTTGCAACACCTGCGGCGCGGGGAGCGGTGATACGGCATCCGGGGCCCGGCGCGCCTCTGGCAGCCGGGTCTCCGGCGGATCAGGCTTTTTTGCCGGACCCGCCACCTCCCGCGCGGGAGCGGCCGGGGTGGGCAGGGAAGCCGAAGACGGGGCGGATGCGGGACGGAACGCAAGCATCCGCAGAAGTGCCATCTCCAACCCGCTGCGCGCATCAGGGGCATAGGGCATATCACGGCGGCACTGCAGCCCGATCTGGTAGTACAACTGCAGATCTGCCTGCGAGGCGGCAGATGCCCACGCCTGCGTCTGTTCCCGATCACCGTGGACGGACTCGATCGCAGCCGGTACGGCCTGCACCAGAGCTATGCGGTGGAGTTCAGCGAGCACCTCGGCAAGCACGCGCTCGCAGTCCGCACCCTGCGTGGCCAGCGACTCCACGGCTCCCAGCACCCGCGGCGCATCCGCCGCCAGCAGGGCATCGAGCAGGGCACGCAGTTGCTCGCGCTCCACATAGCCGAGCATCTCGCTGACGGTGGCAGCAGCAACCCTGCCCCCGCCATGCGCGATCGCCTGGTCCGTCAAACTGAGGGCATCGCGCATGCTGCCTTGGGCTGCGATGGCGATCTGCCAGAGTCCGGCGCGCTCGCCTTCGAGTCCCTCTGCCGCAAGAATGCGTTCGAGATGATCCGTTATCTGCTCGGGTGACAGGTTTCGAAGGTGCAACTGCAGACAACGGGACAGCACCGTCGCCGGCAACTTCTGCGGATCCGTGGTGGCCAGCAGGAACTTGACGTGCGGCGGCGGCTCTTCGAGGGTTTTGAGGAGCGCGTTGAAGGAGTGGCCGGAGAGCATGTGCACCTCGTCGATGAGGTACACCTTGTAACGCCCCCGTGCGGGCGCGTAGAGAACGTTCTCAAGCAGTTCGCGCGTATCCTCGACCTTGGTGCGCGACGCCGCATCGACTTCCAGCAGATCGACAAAACGACCGTCGGCGATCTCCCGGCACGCGCTGCACACGCCACAGGGGGTAGCGGAGACGCCCTGCTCGCAGTTGAGGCATTTGGCAATGAGCCGGGCGAGCGTGGTCTTGCCCACGCCGCGGGTGCCCGTCAACAGGTAGGCATGATGGAGGCGGTTGCTGCCCAGTGCGTTGACCAGGGCACGCAGCACATGCTCCTGCCCGACCATCTGTTCGAAGGTCTGCGGACGCCAACGGCGCGCGAGTACCTGGTAACTCATGGCGTGGGGACTGGTTCCGGGTGGAGGCACGACCTGATGGGGGTGGAGGCGGCCCCGGCCAGCCGCACCCCGGCACACGCATCGGCAACTACCGTTGCTCCCTTCCGGGCCTGGCGGGGTTCGCTGCCTAGCGTTGCGAGGGGACCGACCGGGACCACCATAAGGGTCCCATACAGGAGGCGGCGGATTATGGGCGATCGACGGTGCGCGCAGCAAGCAGCGCGAGGCGCCATGGAGAGCCGGCCGAGCGGGCTTGACAACGAAAGTTGGGGATGAAAAGAATGCGCCGCCTTCGCGCCCTGCTGTATAGGCGCAAGGCCCATCGGGCACCGTGAGGTCCCGGAGCGCAGCCCGCAGCAGAGGTCATGGATGCAGCCCGAACCCCTGATCGAGATCGACACCCGCGTCCTCAAGGAAGACTACTGCAACTACGATCTTGTGGCGCGCTGCTGGAACGACGAGTACCGCGGCCGGGTGTGGAAAAACAAGGAGCGCATCGCGGATTTCGAGGGCACCGATCTGGACGAGATCATGCTCGAACTGCGTGCGATCGTTGACGCGATCCAGCACGAGAAGCGCCGCGAGCGCGGCAAGCGCAAGATCTCGGCTGCCGAACTCACCGATGCACTCGCCGGCATAGAACCCAAGCTGAGCCGCACCCAGAGGGCAATGCTCAGCGTTCACGCGCGGGCGCCCCTGCAGCGGGTGATGATGAAGGCCATGCTCAGGCTCGGGGATTACGCCACTGCGGAACTCGCTTTCGACGAATACGTGCAGGTGGCCAGACGGCTGTCAGACGAACTCGCGTATGCACCCGGCAGCCGGCGCAAGGACGTCTACCCGGGCAGCGCCCTGCTCTTTTCGGATGACATCGTGATCGATTCTGTCGGCCCGGAAACGGTGCTGGTGCTTCGTCCGGAAGTGACCAAGGCCATCGAGGCACTCAAGTGGTGACCACAGCAGCCTGAACGGCTGGCATATCAGCAGGGGACCAGACCAGCCTCACGCCGGGCTCCCCGGGCGCGGCCTCGAAACCCTCGCAGATTCCAACGCCACCGACCGCAGCGAGATGGCCGTCGACGAGCAGCAGGGGCACACCGTCGCGCAGCCACGGAGGCACACCGGCCTCGGCCAGCACCTGTTTCAACGGCTTGGCGGGTCGCCCCTGCAGGCGGCACATAACGCCAGGGCTCCGGAACACCACCGAATAGCGCAGCCCCGCACGCACACCACCCGTGCCGGGTTCTGGCAGCAAGGACACGCGCCCCGCGCCCGCCACCTGACCTACATGCCCGACGTCCATCTCTAACCCCTGCGGAGCCGGCGCGCGGTCCGCCCGACGTGGCAACAGATAGAGCGCGTCATCGAAGCGCCGCACCACCATCGCACCGATCACAAGACGGGGCTGGCGATCGGGGGCTGCCTCGATGACCTCCGCGACGAGGGTTTCCAGCGAGCGTGCTTCAGCGGCCTGTTCGGTCTCGGCCTTCAGCCACTCACGCAGCACCATACGTCTGCGGGCGAGCGGCAGCATGCGCCACGGCGCGAGACGCAAGCGGGGCTGGCCGAAGCGGTCGGTCTCCACACAGCAGGCAAGATCCTCGTCGGCGCGCGCAGAGCAAATCGCGGCTGCATCGGCGCAGTGCGCCGCAGCCCGCCCGATGCGTGCTGCGGCCCCGGGCCAACGCGCCTCCAGGCGCGGCATGATCTCCAGCCTCAGATAATTTCTGGCGTAGTGCGCCTGCGCGTTCGAGGGATCCTCGATCCAGTCGAGCCCGGCGGATACCGCATGCTGGCGAAGGCGCTCACGCGGCCACTCGAGCAGAGGCCTGCACAGGGTGGCTGAGCCGCAAGGGCGGCTTGCCGGCATACCCGCGAGCCCGGCGGGCCCCGCTCCTCGCAGCAATCGCAGCAGCACGGTTTCGGCTTGATCCTCCTGATGATGGGCGAGCAGAAGGAGGTCGTCTTCACGACAGAAGCTCTCGAACACCTGGTAACGCGCCCGTCGCAGGCGATCCTCCGCCGAGGATCCTGCCTCGGCACGGCGCGCAGTGAAGGCAACGCCGAGCGACTCGCAGGTCCCGGCGCAACGAGCCGCCCATGCGGCCGAGTCGGGATGCACGGCATGATCGACGTGCAGCGCCTCCAGACGGGGCGCGGCCTCGCGACCGGCAAGAAACCGCTGGGACAGGTCAAGGAGGACGAGGGAGTCCATGCCGCCGCTGAAAGCGACTACCCAGCGTCGGGCACCAGGATGCTGCTCCAGCAGGCGTTCGAAGGGTTCGTCAGGGCGCACGGCGCTCAGCGACTGCCGAAGGACATGAGCCTCCGGAACCGGGCCTCCAGCAACTCCTCATGGGGGATCCCCGCAAGGCGATCGAGTTGCGCGATGAGGTGTTCCCGAACCCGGTTCGCCACTGTGTCAGGATCACGGTGCGCGCCACCACGCGGTTCCGGGATCGTTGCGTCCACGATGCCCAGTTCCTGCAGCACGGTCGAGGTGACGCCCATCGCCTCGGCCGCCTCAGGCGCCTTGTCCGTGGTCTTCCAGATGATGTTCGCGCATCCCTCGGGAGAGATGACGAAGTAGGTGGCGTACTGGAGCATGGCCAGGTGGTCGCCCACACCTATGCCGAGCGCGCCACCGGAACTGCCCTCCCCGATCACCACGCAGACGATC
>JBILEG010000120.1:0-8645 GCA_044352225.1 Pseudomonadales bacterium
CATCGATCTGCGTGCGCTCTCGAGGGGCGATGGGCGGCTCGGCTGGGTGGCGGGCCTCTATGCGTGGCGCCGCGATACCACGCTCGAGCGGCGTTTCTTCGATTTCGCGGCGGGCTATCCGCCACCTGCGGCGCGTTTCGATAGCGATTATTCGGCGTCCCGCGATGCTGCGTACGGTGAGCTCAGTTTCGCTGCGAGCGATCGCCTCACGCTGGTGGCGGGTCTGCGAGCCGAGAAATTCTCTGCCGATTACGACGATTCCCTGAATGTAGCGTCAACGCCTGACGACACACTGCTTGGCGGCCAAGTGAGTGCGCAGTACGCGTTGAACGATGCAGCGATGGTCTACGCGCAGGTCTCCCGCGGCTTCAAGGCGGGCGGCGTGAACGGCGAGGCGATTGGCAAGGCACGTCAGGCTGCGCTCTCGCCCTCCATCATCAGTTTCCTCGAGGACCGTCGCGAGTTCTCTTCCGAGGTGCTGTGGAACTACGAGATCGGCTGGAAAGCACGCTTTGCCGATGACCGCGCGCGCATTGCCCTCTCGCTCTTCGCGATGGAGCGCGAGGACGTGCAGCTGAAGGCCTGGTACAACGAGGGGCCGCAATTCGTTGGCTACACCGACAACGCCGCTAGCGGCGAGAACCGCGGGCTGGAGCTTGAGTTCGCGTGGCAACCCGTGGACGCGCTCAGCCTGGATGGCGCACTGGGCTTGCTGGATACGGAAATCGACGGCTTCGTTGCCAACGACCCGGATCTCGGCTTCGTCGACAAGAGCGGCCGCGACCAGGCGCAGGCGCCGAACTGGCAATTCCATGTGGCGGGCGAGTGGCGCTTCGCGCCGCACTTTTATGCGCGCGTGGAGTGGGAAGGCAAGGACGCGTACTACTTCTCGGACTCCGACAACCAGAGGAGCGATGCGTACACGCTGCTGCACCTCTCGGCCGGCTACCGCGGGAAGGCGCTCGACGTGAGCGCGTGGCTGCGCAATGCGCTCGACCAGACCTACGCCACCCATGGCTTTTACTTCGGCAACGACCCGCGGAAGTTCTATGTGAACGAGCCCTACTATCAGTTCGGCGCACCGCGCGTGGCCGGCATCAGTATCGACTACCACTTCGGAGGATGAGCCCTTGCAGGTGGTGAGCGTTTGGCTGCTGGCGCAGGATCCGTGGGAAGCGCTCGCGGTGGTGCTGGCGCTCGCTTACCTGTTGCTCGCCGTGCGCGAGAGCGCGTGGTGCTGGGCCGCGGCCTTCGTGAGCACGCTGATCTACCTCTTCCTGTTCTGGCAGGGCCGGCTCTACATGCAGTCGGCGCTGCAGGTCTATTACCTCTTCATGGCCGTGTACGGTTGGTGGAGCTGGCGCGGAGGCGGGCGGGGCGATGCCGCTCTGCCGATCACGCGGCGGCCCTTGCGATGGCATCTGGCGTGGCTCGTTGGCGTGTGTGCGGCGGCGGCGCTGAACGGTGCGCTCCTTGTGCGCTACACCGAGGCCGCACTGCCCTGGGGTGATGCGCTCGCCACCTGGGCGAGCCTGCTCGCAACGTGGATGGTGGCGCGGAAGATTCTCGAGAACTGGCACTGGTGGTTCGTGATCGACGCCCTTTCCCTGTACCTGTACGTGGAGCGTGGTCTATACCTTACCGGCGGTTTGTTCCTTGCCTATCTCGTGATCGTGGTTTTCGGTTACCTACGCTGGCGCACACACTACTTTGAACACCCCCCAGCGACCACTTCCCCGCGCCCTGGCTGAGCTCTTCGGCCGCTGGCAACCGCCCGGCGATAGCGGCACGCCCGAACTCGAGGCCGTGTTCAGCGCCGGCCACAGCAACCGGACCTTCCTGATGCGTCACGGCGAGCGCCGCTTCGTGGTGCGGCTCGGTTCGCGTTCGGCGGCGGGCCTGGGTGTGGACCGGCAAGCGGAGCAGAAAGTGCTCGCCTGCGCCGAGCGGTTGGGCATCGGTGCGCCGGTGCTCTACTGCGACCCGGCGCGTGGCACCCTGGTGACCGATTACATGGAGTCCCGCGCGCTGCGCATCGAAGGCATCGGTGCGGAGCGTGTGATCGATGCGCTGGCGACGGCGTTGCACCGCCTCCATGCGGAGCCGCTCGATATCCCCGCCGTGAACATCGCCGATCGCATTCGCAGTTACGCACGCGACCTGCAGGCCGAGGATCCGCGCCGCTGGCCGCGCGCACGGCGCCTCGTCACCTCCTGCCGGCTCGTGATGGAGCAGTACCGGTTCGGACGCAAACTCTCGGCGCTCTGTCACAACGATCTGGTGGCGACGAACATCCTCGAAACGCCCGCCGGCATCCGCATCCTCGACTGGGAATACACGGCGCGCGGGGACCCGTTCTTCGATCTCGCGACGCTCTGCGAAGACCAGGGCCTGAGCACCCTCGACCGCCAGCAACTCCTGCTCGCGTACGGCGAGATCGGCGATGCCGCGCTGGAGCGGCTCTACCGCGCGCGCGTGCTCTACCGCTTGCTGAGTGCGCTGTGGTTCCTGCTGCGACACCGCAGGGCGAAGCCCGAGTCCATCCCCGCGCTGCTGCGGCACGAGCAGGCGCTGGAGCAGTTGCTGCGGAGGGGGCCGGAGGATTGAGGTCGTTCCTGCAGGACGATCAGTCCGGCATTCCCGGACAGACAGCCCACTGCCCCCCGGGAGCGGGAGGGGCTGCAGAGCTGGGCGTGAGCGCCGCAGTTGCAGAATCTTGTTTACGCAACGATAGACGAGTGAGCACGACGGCCAGGCTAGTTCGCTTCGGCACCCCGCGCGCGATAGATATCCCGCGCCTCCCTGAATTGGCCGAGGACGTGCGCTTTTTCCTTGTCGCTGCGCCAGCCCGGGTGTTTCCCGGCCATGTCGGTCAGCACGTCGATCCACTTCACGAAGTAGTCGGCTGATGCCTTGTCGCGGATCGGCGCTCCGCCGGAAATGACATAGATCGGGTTTGTTACCGCCAGAGGCCGCGTGTTCTCCACCGGGAACGTATTTGGCGCACCGACGGCACGAAGCGAAAACCAGGCCGACCTCGACACCTGCGCGGTATGACTGAAGGTGATCGAGGATTTCCCCGCCGGGACATCGATGCCGTGCACGACCACGCCGTTCGAGACCAGCTCGACCCGGGTGAGCGGCGCGAGAGAAGTGATGGTCGCCTGAAACGTCACCGGCCCGCCCCCCGACGGCAACGCAATCTCCTCGCCGGGCATCACCTTGCCATTGGCGGTCAGCTCGATGAGCGGACCGTTGCTGACGAAGCCCCGGCCGGCGAGAAGCGCCTTCGTCCAGTTCGCCCAGGTGAGCGGCGCGTCACCGAAGTGGAAGTAACCGCGTACCGATCCGACCAGTTCGACCCGGTGCAGGTTCGAGATCGAGTCTTCGCCACCGGTCACGGGCACACGGAAGCCGTTGTTGAGAACCTTGTACCAGACGTCCAGTGGAGCGTTCCCGGCGCTCTGCGACCAGAGCTCGTGATAGCTGACCGCGCCAAGCGCCACGTCGACCGGGAAGGCCTTGGCGGTGCCGAGCCCCGTGGAGAGCGGATCCGCGTCATCGGCGAACGGATGCACGTAAGCCCCGATCCCGCCCTGCGCTCTGGCGTAGCGGAGGATGTCGGTATTCGAAGGGTAGAGACTTTCCACGGCCGTGCCTTCGTAGCCGGTGACGAACGGCGAGATCAGGTGCTCCTTGAGGTTGAACAGCGAGATATGTCCGTAGAACGGCGGCCGGTATTCCTGACCAACGTGCATCACCCGCGTGCGCGTCGAGAGTGGGTGCTGGTCCTGCCCGGGCGTGTAGTGCTGGTAGTCGAGCACCCGGTTGTCCTTGTTCGCGATCTGGAGGCTGACCATGTCCGCGTCCTCGGCCGCGTTCATCATCATCACGTTCTCGGGCGTGTTGTGCAGGTTCCCCGCGTAGTTCATGTGCACGTGGTTGCTGCCGGAGTACCAGCCTTTGGCCTTCAGGTTCACCAGCCGTTTCAGCCGCACCGTCACCGTGGTGGTCCGGCCGGCTTTGATGTCCACATCCTGCCGCGCCACCGCGTACTCGAAGCCCTTGGCGACCTCGATGCGGAATGCTCCGGGCGGCGCCTCGGTCGAATACCGCCCGCGGGTATGAAACAAACGACGCTCCAGCGTGGCGATACGCTCGTAGGCATCGGCCGGTGTATACGGCTTGCCGTCCGACGCCGTGTGGTAGACCCGGGCCTCGGTCTCGCGTCCCCGCTCGTCCAGAATCCGCACGTCGAGGCGCCCCATCGGGGTCAGCCACTTCTTCCGGGTCACGAGCGCCAGATGCGCCTCGCCGCCCCACGCCTTGATGAACTTGATCTGCGGCAGACCGCGCTCGTTCGAGACCGCAACGATCCATTCGCCGTCGGGCGACCAGCGCGGCATGAAGGTATCGTGCTCGCCGAAGGTCATCTTGTACGGCTCGCCGCCGGTGGTCGGAAGCACGAACAGGTTGGTGAACTGGCCGCCGAGGTGTGACGCGTAGATCAAACGCTTCCCGTCCGGCGACCACTGCGGCCTGGTCCGGAACAGCGTCTCCTCCGTGTGAATGAGCTTCGCCCGATCCGTGTTCATCACGTCCCGCTCCAAGGCGACGCGCCACACTCCGCCGGACCCGAGCGGGATGCCCCGGTTCGAGACGAGCAGTAACTCTCGCCCGTCTGGCGACCACGAGGGGGAAAGGTGGATGTCTTCGTCGCTGAAATACAGACGAGGCGCGCCGTACTTGTGATCGACGGTGAGGGCGAGCGGCGGCCCGGAACGACCTTCGACGATATCCACCACAGCGATGTTGAAGAATCCGTTGGGGGCGGTCGTCACATAAGCGAGACGTCGCCCGTCGGGTGACCAGGCAGGCTCGATGTTGACGAACGCGCCGGTGGTCACCGCGGTCACGACCCGCGTGGCCAGATTCAGCACCCGGATGTTGATGCTTTTTCCACCATCGTCGGCCGTGTAGGCGAGAAAGCGTCCGTCCGGCGACCACTCAGGCGAGGAGAGGTACTCCTTCTCCTGCAGGATCGCCTCTGCGACGCCATCCCCCCGGCCGCCCGCGACCTGCATCCGCCAGAGCGCTCCGTCCATGGCGAACGCGATGGAACGACCGTCCGGAGCCCAGGTGGGCCACCAGGGAGAACTGCTCGCCGCCGGCGGGAGCAGATAGTTGTGCATGTAGTTCTCGCCGGTGCGCGCGTTCGGGTAGGGCTGAGACCGAGCCGGTACAGCGATGATCGCGATCAGCAGCGCGGCGAGTGTGATCGTGCGCCAGGCGAGGGGCAGCATCATCCGGGTTTCTCCGTTCTCCGAGAGGATAAAACCCCTTCGGGACCGAAGCCAGACGGGCGTTGCGCATCACCTGCCACTCCCCGCTTTTCCTCCATCGAAGCCTCCACTGCAGCACGCACGTCAGCCGCACGAGGGCTGGAGTAAACTCCACCGATCTGAAGTGTCGCCGGGAGGGTGCGATGGAACGGGTGGACGAACGGTATATCCCGTTGTGGCTCGCACTGACGCCCGTCGCTGTGCTCGCAGCGCTGCTGGGTGCGGCGGTATACCTCTTCGGCGACGGCTCTTCCGGCGGCCCCAACCAGATCGCGTTGCTGCTCGCTGCAGGTGTCGCGCAACTGATCGGCATGCACCTCGGCTGGCACGCCTTGCAGGACGCGATGATCCGGGGCATCGGACTTGCGATGAACGCCTGCCTGATCCTCCTGATGGTGGGACTGCTGATCGGTGTCTGGATGCTCTGTGGCACCGCGCCCTCGCTGATCTACTTCGGGCTCGCACTGCTCGATCCCTCGTTCTTCTATCCGGCGGCCTGTCTGATTTGCGCGATGATCTCGCTTGCGATCGGGAGCTCGTGGACCACCGCTGGTACGGTGGGGCTCGCACTGATCGGCACAGCACAGGTCATGGGGCTGTCGCCGGAAATCACCGCAGGTGCCGTGATTTCCGGCGCCTACTTCGGCGACAAGATGTCGCCACTCTCCGATACCACCAACCTCGCCCCCGGAATCGTGGGCGCAGACCTCTTCGATCATGTGCGTCACATGTTCTGGACGACGGCGCCGAGCCTGGTGATTGCGCTCCTGATGTTCACGGTGCTGGCGACCGGCTCCGGCGAGCATGCGCTCTCCGACAGCGCGGTGGAGGCGACACGCGCCCAGCTGGCGCAGCAGTTCAATCTCGGCATCGTGCCGCTGCTGCCGCTGGTCCTCTTGCTGGCGCTTGCGGTGCGCGGTGTCCCGGCCTACCCCGCCCTCGCGGGCGGTGCCTTCGCGGGTGTGCTGGTTGCCCTGTTCTGGCAGACAGACGCCACGCTCCGTTTCGGCAACCCGGACGGTACATTCGGCGCCGTGGAAGGGCTTGCGCGTGGCATATGGCAGGCGATGGCCAGCGGATACGCGCTCCAGAGCGGCAACGCAATGATCGACGAACTGCTCTCGCGCGGCGGCATGGGGAGCATGCTGAACACGGTCTGGCTGATCATGGCGGCGATGACCTTCGGCGCCTCCATGGAGCGCACGGGGCTCCTTCATCGCATCGTGCAGACGCTGCTGAAGGGTGTGCGCGGTACGGGCTCGCTGGTAACGACCACCGTGCTCACCTGCATCGGTGCCAACATCATCGCCTCGGACCAGTACATGGCGATCGTGCTGCCCGGGCGAATGTACCGTCTCGAATTCGCGCGCCGCGGGCTGCACCCGGTCAATCTCTCCCGCACCCTCGAGGACGCGGGCACCATGACATCGGCGCTGGTGCCGTGGAATACCTGCGGTGCCTTCATGGCGGCGACACTCGGTGTCCCGACGCTGGGCTACCTGCCCTATGCGTTCCTGAATCTTTTGAACCCCGTGGTCGCGATCATCTACGGCATCTTCAATATCCGGATCCGGCCCGCGGAGCCCGGTCAGACACCGGTCGTGGACGAGCCGACCGCAGGGAGGAACTGAACCGTGCGCAGCATCCTCGAGGAAGCGCTTGCAGCGAAACCACGCGCGTCGCTCGCGCAGTTACCGACGCCCCTGCACAGGTTGAAGAACTTCGAGCGATATCTCGACGGCGTGGAGCTGTGGATCAAGCGCGATGACCTCACAGGCCTCGAGGGCGGAGGCAACAAGACCCGCAAGCTCGAATTCCTGGTGGGTGATGCGCTGCGCTCGGGCGCCGACATGCTCGTCACCGCAGGGGCGATACAGTCGAACCACACGCGCCAGACTGCCGCGGCGGCGGCGAAGAGCGGCATGAAATGCGCGCTGCTGCACTTCGGCTGGACAGAGGACGCAGGCCCGCACTACCGGGAGGTGGGGAATATCCTGATCAGCAGCCTGATGGGGGCCGATCTCTACGTCGATGACGCACCGCGACCGATCGAGGACCAGGGGCCGCTCAGCGCATTCTGCCAGCGCATGGAGCGCGAGGGGCACCGGCCATATCTCGTGCCGGGCGGGGCCTCGGAACACCGGCTCGGCAGCCTCGGATACATGGCCTGTGCCGCGGAGATCGAATCGCAATGTCAAACCGCCGGTATCGCCTTCGATTTCATCGTCCACTGCACGGGCAGCAGCAGCACGCAATCCGGCCTTCTCGCGGGCTATGCGGCGATGGGCAAGCGGATGCGGATCATCGGAATCCCGGATGACGAGGAGACCGAGATCAAGCGCGGGCGCGTGCTCGCGCTCGCGAACGAAGGTCTCGGAGAATGCGGGCTCCCACGAACAGTCGAGGCATCCGATGTCCACATTCTGGCAGTCGACTGCAGCCCCTACGGCAAAGCAGACCCGCGCACTCTGGCGGCTATCCGCTTGCTTGCGAGCTGCGAGGGCATCGCCGCGGATCCGGTGTACGAGGGCAAGGCCCTGCGCGGCTTGCTGCACCTCGCCGCCGAGGGCTCTTTCCCGAAGGGCTCCCGTGTCCTGCTGATGCACCTTGGCGGTACGCCGGCCATTCACGCGTACGCATCGCATTTCGGTGCGCCGGTACTGCGTCCGTATCCCTGATCGCGATCGGGGCGTCTGACGCGTAAGCGCGGCCCCGACCCCCGCCTTGGCGGGGGGTGTTTCCTGTCGCGTAGCAGACGTGGCACTATGTGCATACTCAAATGTATATACATAGGAGCGCTCCATGAGCGTCGCCAAGGTATTCCGGTCGGGCAACAGCCAGGCGGTTCGTCTTCCCAAGGCTTTCAGGGTGGAATCGAGCGAGTTGGAGATTTTCCGCCGCGGTGACGAGATCGTCCTCAGAGAGCGGGCAGCCAACCTCGAGCGTGCGTTCCGGGCGCTTGCGTCCCTGCCCGAGGATGTTTTTGCCGATGAGATCCGTGACGACGACATGCCGCAGGAACGGGAGGGCCTGTGATGGCCGTCCGCTATCTGCTGGACACCAACATTTGCATTTACATCCGGCGGGAGCAGCCACCGGGCGTGTTGACCCGATTCCGTCGATTGCGCCCCGGCGATGCGGCCATCTCCGTGGTGACGTGGGGGGAACTGCTGTTCGGCGCGGAGCGCAGCGAACAGCGTGAAAGGGCTCTGGGAGCATTGCATGATTTTGTCTCCCAAGTGCCTGTTCTTCCCATGTCGGAGGACGTCGGCGCAGCTTACGGAGCAATAAGGGCGGACTTCG
>JBILEG010000121.1:0-8634 GCA_044352225.1 Pseudomonadales bacterium
AAAGCAGTTTCACCCGGCCTGCCTCCCGCAGCCGCGTGCCGGGGCTTTATCTCGCGGGCGGCGGCGTGCATCCGGGGGCGGGCGTGCCGATGGTTTCGCTCTCGGGGCAGCTGGCAGCACAAGCGCTGCTGCAGGATCGCGCCGCACGGCGCATCTGATGCCTCAGCCCGCGGGCGTTCCCACGCCGTGGCAGTGCTTGAACCGCTTTCCGGAGCCGCAGGGGCAGCGTGCATTGCGGCCTGCCTCGTCACTCGCCACCAGTGGTGCCGGCGCTGCAGCGGACACGGCACCCGGCCCGGCGAGGCGCGGCCCCGCGCCAGGCGGCAGCCCGATGAAATCCGCGTAGATCTCCCGCGAAACCGCCACATTCAGCACCCGCGCTGCGAAGGCTGCTTTCGCCAGCCCCGTGCGGTTTTCAAGCACCAACGGAGGATCGAGATCCGGCAAGGCGCGCGCGGTGCTGGCCACCAGCCGCGCGTAATGCGGCCAGCCCGGCTGATGGATGCCGAAGCGATGCCAGAGCGCGCGCCAGTCGCGGCAGAAGTCGAGCATGATCTGGCGGTATAGCGCGACGACAGATGGATCGTTCTCGGGCACCTTGTCGAAATCCGCGATCAGATCGCGCGTGAGGTATTCCACCTCGCCGGGCGCGAGCACCGGTTGCAGGTTGTAGCGTTCGGTCGCGATCTCCACAGCGCGCCCCGGCTCCCACGGCACGCGCATGGGCGCGAGCGGCGCGCCAGCGCGCACGGCGGCCAGCGAGCGCTCGACGGTGTGCCAGAAATGCGAAGAACCCGTTGTGTCGATCACCAGATGCACCCGGGCACGCGTGCCACCGTTCACCACGCGGTGACGGCGCCAGGAATCGAAGATCCACGCTTCGCCCGCGCGCATGTTCACGCTCGCATCACCGCAGTGGAAGATCACTTCCGGGCTGGTGACGATGGGCACGTGGATGCGCACGTGGTGATGCCAGTGGTAGTGGTAATCGACGTGAGCCTTCACCTCGCAGCCGGGTTCGAGCCGCATCAGGCGCGAGCGACCGAAGACTTCACCGAAGCTCGCGATCACCTGCTGCAGGTAGGGGCAGCGCGCGAGATGCGGCGTGGGTTTCATCTCGCCGCGGAAACCGTTGTTGTCGCCACCGCCCGCAGAAATCAACGCGATGGCGGCGTTGCCCTCGGTGTTGTCGGGGTGGTCCATCCACGGCTGCGCCTCGAACTGCGCGATCTCTTCTGCCATGCGTACGGCGTCGAAGGCATACGGCAGGGGAATGAACTCGGCCTCGAGTCTCATGGCGTGTTCCGGATGGGCATTGCGGGTGCGCGCCGAGCATAACGGAGCCGGCCGCGGGGGTGGAGCGCAGGCTCAGACGGCGCGGCCATGACAGGCCTTGTAGCGCTGCCCGGAACCGCAGGGGCAGGCTTCGTTGCGGCCGGGCGTGACGGCGCCGGCTCGCGACGCGGATGCACTCGCAGGCGCAGACGCGGGCGCTGACGGGAAGGGCGAAGGCTCAGGCTCGGGCGCCGTGGCAGCTACAGGCGCTGCAAGCTCCTCGATGAAGCGGTTGATCTCTGCCACGCGCGGCGCGACAACCGGCCACACCCGCGCGAGTTGCGCCGCATGACGGCGCCATTTGCCTTCCTCAGGCGCAGTCACGGTATAGCGCGAGAGCGGTAACGGCTGCTGCAACTGCGCGGCAAGTGCCGCATCCAACGGGATATCCATGAAGGCGCACAGCCGCGCAACGCTCGCTGCCGGATCGGCGATGAGTTCGGCGGCATTGACGGCCGTCCACCGCGCGCGCGGCAGTGCTGCAAGATCCTCCATCACGCAGGCATGCGTGCTGCTCCACTGGAAGGCGGCGATCTCCTCCAGCGGCCGCGCGGTGTAGCCCTGCCAGCCGGGTGGCAGCAGCAAGGACCACGGGCCGTGCGCCGTGGCAAACCGCCGGTAGGTGACGAAACTCCCCGAGCGCCACGCATCGATGATGCTGCCCAGATTCGGCAAGGGGTCCCGCACCAGGTAGATGAACAGCGCATCGGGGAACAGCGCGTCGAGGAAGGAAATGCGCAGCGCGTTCTTCGGTGTTTTCTCCAGCAACCGCACGCGCCGTACGCTCACCGATTCAAACGACCGTCCATCGCGATCGCGGATCTGCGCGAGGAACTGCGCGGGAATCGACTGCGCGAGCTTGGTATCCAGCAACTGCGCCGTGAGCCGGTTGGATTCGACCACGCCGCGCATCGGGCTCAGCTTGGGATAGGACTCGAAAAGACGGTGGCTCTCGTCACCGAGAGACCACAGCGCCTCGGCCTGCGCCAGCGTCTGGAACAGCAGCGTGCTGCAGGAGCGCGGCGCCGCCACGATGAACACGGGCCGCTCCAGCGCCGCGCTCACGGTGAGGGCCCGTCCTCGTACCAGCTGATGTCATCGGTGGCGATCTCGCCGATCGGCCTGCCCGTGCGCGCCGAGGCCCAGAGCAGGTTCGCAGCGGTGAAGGTCATCAGCCAGAAGGGTAGCGGGTCGCGCCGATCCCAGGTCACATCCTTGGCCTCGCGCAGCACCCGGTAATACGCTCCGAAGCCGCGCCGCCACATCCGCGACTGCGCCTCGGTGAGGCAGCTGTAGAACTGCTGTCGCCAGCCGGGCGGACGAAAGCGCAGCCGGTCCGTGCTCGCGGGCTGCAGGATCGCCTGCGCGAGCGAGTCCTCCTCCACGAAATGGATGCCGCTGTTCGCGCGCGGATTGCACTCGATGCCCCACGGCAGCCCTGCGGCATCGACGATGAAATCGAAGGCGATGAAGCCGCTCCAATTGCGTGCGGCAACGAAACGCCCCACCCACTCGTCCACGGCAGGAAGATCACGCACCTGCTCGAAGCACACCGCCACCGTGCCCGAACGCAAAACGCCCCGGTAGCTCACATTGCCGATCACACGGCCCTGATGCGCGACGGCGAATGTGCTGCATTCCTCGCCGCGCACGCGCGCCTGCACGATGGCGGGCGCTGCGGGATCGGGTTCCGGCAGTGGAGCGCCCCGCGGAAACAGCCCCACACCCCGACCCGCACAGCTCAGCCGGGGCTTGATCACGTACTCGCCCACCGCGGCGATGGCGCGGGCGTCATCGCTGCCCAGCAAGGCCGCAGCCGGCACGTGCACACCCGCCGCACGGGCAACCTCCACGAAAGAGAGCTTGTCATGCACCGCCAGCACCTCGGCCTGCGGCATGGTGAAGACACGGGTGTCTTCACCCAGCGCAGCGTGCAGCGCAGAGACGTGCGCGGTCTCCTCCGATACGGGCATCAGGAGCGCGGCACGCTCGCGCGCCACCGCAGCGCGAAGCGCATCCAGATACGCCGATTTCGACGCGCGCGGCGCAGGCACTCGCACACCGAAATCCACGCAATTCGACACCTTGGTGAGATGCATCCGGAAGGGATCGGCAATGCCCACCCGACATCCCGCGCGGTGCAGCGCCCGGGCGATATCCATCGCCTTGGGCAAGCGGCCGTTGGTCAGCAGAACGGTATCGCGCGGCACGCTCAGGGCCCCGCGTGCCTGCGCCGGATGCGGCAGAGGATCTGCGTCTCCGGGCGCGTGGTGAGCCGCGCGACCGGGCGCACCGTCCCCGGCGCAAGCGGCTCGAAATCGTAGCGACGCAGCAATTCAGCGAGCATCAGCACCGCCTCGGTGTGCGCGAAGGCCTGCCCCACGCAGATGCGCGGCCCCTGCCCGAAGGGAATGTATCCCCACTCCGGCAAATCGGCCTCGCGCTCGGGCGAGAAGCGATCCGGGTCGAAGGCATCCGGGTCCTTCCACAACGAGAGATGCCGGTGCATCACCCACGGCGAGATCATGATCAGCGCACCGCGCTTCACCTTGCGCCCGCCGATGCGTGCGTCCTCCAGCGCCACCCGCGGCATGAAGGTGATCGGCGGGTAGAGCCTCAAGGTCTCGCGGAAGACATTGCGCACGTACGTCATCTCGCGCACATGCTCGAAACTCACGGGATCGTCGCCCGCCACGCGCTTTATCTCGGCGAGCAGCCGCTCGCGCACCGCAGGCACCATAGAGATCAGATACAGGATCCACGTGAGCGCGCTCGCCGTGGTCTCGTGGCCCGCCAGGAACATCACGCCGATCTGGTCGATCAGCTCCTCGCGCGTGAACGGCACCTCGTCCGCATCCCGCGCCTCGCGCATGGAGGCGGCGATATCCTCGGTGCCGCGCGTGGCGTGCGCGTCTACAAGTTCACCGAGCAGTTCGCGGATGCGCGCGCAGGCTGCCAGCACCTCGGGGCGCTGTGGCGTATCGGCCCAGGCCTTGCTGAGGATCATGGGCAGCAGGCGCACCTGCGCCACGCTGCGCTCGAAGGTGATGAAGGACTCGAAGACCGCGTGCGCCGTCTGCGACTGCAGCGGCATCGAGAACACCGTGCGCGTGATCGCATCGGCCGTGAGGTGGCTGGTGAGCAGATCGAGCGAGAGCTGCTCGCCGGCAGCAGCGCTGCGGTCCAGCGCCGGCAGCGCGTCCTGCACCGCATCGCGCATGGCGTTGAAAGCGAGGCTCACCTTCATGTGCGAGAAGGCGGGGTTGATCATCCGCCGCTGGCGCTCCCACGTAGCGCCGCCGGAGACGAAGATCGAGTCTCCCACCAGCGGGCGCAGCGCCTCCTGCATCAGATCGCTTTTGGGGTAACGGTGCATGTCCTCGGTCATGATGCGGCGCACCAGCACCGGGTCGCTCACCATCACGATGGAGCGCCGCGTTTGCCCGAGCGTGCACATCGGCTGGCGGTAGGCCTTGGCAGGAACGAGGCTCAGCAGGTCACCGTCACCGCGCCAGATCACGCGGGCCAGCGAAGGCAGCTCCGCCATGGGGCGGGTGCGCGGCGGGCAGAACAATGGCGCGTTCATGCTCCCCACCCGATGCAAGGAGGCGGTTGCAGAGGGCCAGCGGCGCGCCGACAATCCCGCCCACGGGAGAGCGCCATGTACACCCTGTTCCATATCCTCGTGAGCTGCCACATCGTCACCGGCGCGGTGGGGCTGGTGTCGTTCTGGGCACCCGTGCTCTCCAAAAAAGGCAGCGCCTTCCACGTGAAGTGGGGGCGGATTTTCGTGTGGTCGCTGCTGGTCACCGGGGTCCTCGCCGTGTGCATGTCCACGGTCACGCTGCTCGCGCCCGCCGAGACGCACCCGCACATTCCGGATCTGGTCCTCGTGAACGGCGTCTTCGGCTGGATGATGCTGTACCTCGGGGTGCTCACCATAAACCTGGCGTGGTACGGGGATCTCGCCGTGCTGAACCGCCGCCGGCATCTCGCCAACCGCACGCCGCTCAACCTCGCGCTGCAGGTGCTGCTGCTGATCTCCGCCACCAACTGCGCCTGGCAGGGCTGGCGCACGGGGCTCTGGCTGATGGTGGGCATCTCGACCATCGGCTTCGCCACCGTGGCAACGAATGCGTGGTTCCTCGCGCAGCGCGAACCCGGCCCCACGGCCTGGCTGCGCGAGCACATCAAGGCACTGATCGGTGCAGGCATTTCGGTGTACACCGCGTTCTCGGCATTCGGCGCTGTGCGGCTCGCGCCGCAGCTCGCGCTGCACCCGGTGCTGTGGGCCATCCCGCTGGTCACGGGCATTTCGCTGATCCTGTATTTCTGGTCCACGCTGCCGCGCCGCGCCGCCCTCAGGCCGTAGGGAAATCCTCGGCCACCAGCCTGTCGACGATCTTCGCCGCCGAGAGCACGCCGGGCATACCGGCGCCCGGGTGCGTGCCCGCACCCACGATGTAAAGACCGCGCAACTCCTCGCTGCGGTTGTGCGGCCGGAACCACGCGCTCTGCAGCAACTGCGGTTCGATGGAGAAGGCCGCGCCGTGCAGCGAGAGCAGGTTGTCGCGGAAATCGAGCGGCGTCATCACGCGCGAGCTCACGATGCTCTCGCCAAGTCCGGGCATGACCGTGTCTTCGAGACGCTTCTGCACGCGCAGGCGGTAGGGCTCGGCGAGCGTGGCCCAATCCGCGCCACCGCGCAGGTTCGGGACCGGGGCGAGCACGTAGAAGGCATCGCAGCCGGGCGGCGCCAGCGCAGGATCGGTGGCCGTGGGGCGGTGGAGGTAGAGGCTGAAATCCTCGGCCACCACCTTTCGGTCGAAGATGTCGCCAAGGAGTTCCTCGTAGCGCGGGCCCAGCACCATCATGTGGTGGTAGACGTCCTCGTACCGCCGGTTGGTGCCGAAGTACCAGACGAAGAGGCTCATCGAAAAACTGGTGCGGTCGAGTTTGCGATCGGTCCAGCGCTTGCGCGGGTGCGCGCCGAGGAGCCGCGAATAGGTCCAGCCCACGTCTGCATTGGACACCACGATGGGCGCCTCCAGCGTCTCGCCGCTGGCGAGCTTCACCCCCGTCGCCTGGCCGTTGCGGGAGGTGATCTCGGTCACCTCGGCGTTGTAGCGGATGCTGCCGCCGCGCAGGGCAAGGAGCTTCAGCATGCCCTGTATCAGCGAGCCCGTGCCGCCCATGGCGTAGTGCACCCCGAAGCTGCGCTCGAGGTGCGAGATCAGGCAGTAGTAGGCGGTGGTGGAGAGCGGGTTACCGCCGATCAGCAGCGGGTGAAAGCTGAACAGCACCTGCAGTTTGGGGTGCTTGAAGTAGCTGCAAACCATCGAGTGCACGGAGCGGTAGCCACCGAGGCGCGCCATATCGGGCGCAGCCTTGATCAGGGTCCAGAGGCTGTCGAAGGGCTGGTCGGCCAGATCCTCGAAAGCCACCTTGTAGATGCGCTTGCTCGCCGCGAGGAAGCGGTCGAAGGCGGGCACATCCACCGGCGAGATCCGCCCCACCTGCTCGCGCATGCGCGCGAGGTCCGCGGTGTAGACGATGACGTCGCCATCATCGAAACGCACCTCGTAGAAGGGATCGAGGCTGCGCAGATCCACATCGTCTGCCAGCGTGCGCCCGCAGGTGGCCCAGAGCTCCTCGAGGATGTAGGGCGCGGTGACGATGGTGGGGCCGGCGTCGAAGACGAAGCCGTCCTGACGATGCACATAGGCCCGGCCACCGGGTCCGTCGAGTTTCTCGAGCACCGTCACCGGGTGCCCACGCGCCGCGAGCCTGACGGCAGCCGCCAGCCCGCCGAATCCGCTGCCGATCACCACCGCGGGCGCCGGCGACTGGCCGGGGTTCATGGCTGTGGCCCTGTGAAGTGCATGCTGATGCTGTCCGAAGGCTGAATCCGCGCGACTGTAAATAAAGACTGACAGCCTTGCAAACGCAGCAACTGGACAGAGGCAGGTCTGGGAGGCACGGCCGCCCCGGCACAGGACAAGAGCGCGACCGGGCCGAGGCCCCGGGGCCGCTCAGACCTGGTGTTTGGCCTTCCACTCGGAGTAGGGCATGCCGTAGACGATCTCGCGGGATTCATCCTGCGAAAGCGTATGCCCGCGCTCAGCGGCTGCGGCCGCGTACCACTTGGCCAGGCAGTTCCTGCAGAACCCCGCGAGATTCATCAGGTCGATGTTCTGCACGTCCTTGCGGCCGTCGAGATGCGCGAGGAGCCGGCGGAAAGCCGCTGCCTCGAGTTCTGTGCGCGTGGCGTCGTCGATCATGGGGAAACTCCAACCAAAAAAAAGCCCGGCGATGAAGCCGGGCTCAAGCCTTAGGAGACAACACTAACCACATGCCGAAGGGCCGGGACAGTAAGGGGAAAACCATCCTGAACCATTCGCAACGTTATGACCCCGGGCGCCTGCAACAAGTTCCACCGGGCCCCGAAATTTTTTTCGGGGCCCCGCAAAACACTGTCTCAGACCGGGAAATACTCGCCACCGTTCACGTCCACCACGGCGCCGGACATCGCGCGGCTGTAGTCGGAGGCAAGGAAGATGGCGACGCGTGCGCAGTCGGCGTCATCCGGGATGTCACCGAGCGCGATGTTCTTGCCGATCTCCTTGCGCAGCGCCTCGACCGTGGTGCCCTGCTGCTTCGCGGCGCCTTTGAGATAGCCCTCGACGGGCGGGCCCCACATCCAGCCCATGAAGGCGCTGTTCACGCGGATGCCATAGCCGCCGAGTTCCTTGGCGAGGTGTGAGGTCGCGACCTTCAGGGCACCCTTGGATGCGCCATAACCACCCTGCCAGGGCAAGGGAACGCGCGTGACCATGGTGTTGATCATCACCACCGAGCCGCCACCCTGCGCCTTCATCTGCGGGATCACTTCCTGCGTGAGCTGGATGGTGCCGAAGAAATTGATGTCCATCGTGGCGCGCCAGTCGTCGAGATTGGCGCTCTCGATGGGCTCGAAGCTGCCACCCGTGTAGGCGCTGTTGATCAGCGAATCCACGCGGCCGAAGCGCTCCATGGTCTGGGCAACCAGTGCCTTGCACTGGGCGCGGTCGGCGATGTCGGTGGGCACCTTGAGCACCTCGGTGCCAAGGCCGAGCGCTGCGATCTGGGCCTCGGCATCGTCGAGCTTGGAGGCGGTGCGGGCACAAATGGAGACCTTGGCACCCTCCTGTGCCGCCAGCAGGGCGAGTTCAATGCCAAGACCCGGGCCTATTCCCGAGACGATCACGACTTTGTCTTTGAGCAACATGGGGGCGCTTCCGCTGATTCTGGAGGGGAGGC